>JANLQY010000039.1:0-14951 GCA_031368105.1 Chitinophagaceae bacterium | reverse complement strand
CGTAGCCGGGTCCAGCGCGATCTTGCCGGCGTCATGCGCCTGCATGCGGTTGATCGTCTTCAGCAGGGTGGACTTGCCCGAGCCCGAGGGGCCAATGATTAGCAATACAAATACAAAAGCAACGAAGCGTATTATACTTTTGTAGCACTTGACCCCAATGGCAAACCCAAGGCGGTAAATCCACTGGTTCCTGAAACAGAAGAAGAAATAAAACTGTTTGAAGGGGCATTAAGAAGAAGACAATTAAGATTGGTACTTGGTGGAAAAATGAAAGCACAGGATGCAGATGAATTGAAGGCTTTGTTTGCGTAACAAACATCCCCGCTGTTGAATTTGCAATAGCGTATCTATGCTGGCAGTGCTTTGCCGATACATGAATTAATATGCTATTGCGTTTTTAAAAATTGATTTTTATCTTGTTTGTCAAACAAAACCTTCCCCCATGTTTGACGCACTGAAATATGTAACCACTCCACTTACATTGATCGCTTTTTTATCCATCATTTTATTTTACTACCTCCGTGACTGCAATAAAAAACAGGTGGATCTTTTAAAAGAAGGTGATGCCGACAAAAAGAATGAAGCTTTACAAATATTGCTGGATCGTTACCAGATAGATTCTTCTAACCTTACACCGCAGCAAAAGTACCAGCTGATAATGGAACAGGTACGCAGGCGTGACAGTAAATTCAAATGAGCCATTGCTGCAAGTATTGTACTTGGCATGGTAAGAGCCATCAGTTTTTTTATGGTAAATGCCACCAACAAATTAAGTGACATTGGAAAAGATGCTGCTAACACAATCAGTCAAAATGGAGTAAATCCTGTAAATGATAATACAGTAAAATATCCTCCAGTGGTGCCCGCTAGTAATGAAAAAGAAAATATTCAGCCGGTAAATAACAACGCCGGTTCTTTGAGCCTGCATGAAAATTCATCGCATGGATATTCTATACAATACAATAAAAGCAACTGGAATGTAGAAGATAATGCGGCTGCAGGTTACGGCGAACCAAGTACCAGTTTTCAGAATACACAATATCCAAATGATATTGCAGTAACGGTTTCCATTAACCCCTGGAACGGCGGCGACTTTCAAAACTTTGTAGAATCTGTCAGCGGATTTAACACCAACTATAATAAAATGAATATCGGCAAGATGTATTATCTCCCGGACGGTCGATGGCTGTAGATATTATTTACAGCAGCAGTATGGAAGGAAGCCAGCAATTGAAAGAAGCCGTTGAGATGATGAAGTCTGCAATATTTTAGAAATATTTTTTAGAAAAGATTCTATCACTTTATCTACAGATAATCCATCGTGGTCTTTTACTTTACGCAAGACTACACATTACTTTCATTTAAAATTAAAGACAAAAAAGCTGGATATTATTTATCCAGTTTCGACATCAGGTGGTGTTTACTCTTCAGCATGAATTTTTTACTTTGTTCAATGGCATCCATTACTTTCTCCAGGATATTTTCGGTGGTATCGTTGTAGTCTATTTCCAATGGATCTTTAAAAGTTACCGATAACAGGGATCCTTTCTTTTTAAACTTTAATCCTTTCTTATTGAAGGCCCGCCAAAAGCCACTTATCACCACCGGCACCACAATTGGTTTATGGTATTTGATAATAAAAGCTGTTCCTTTTCTTCCCGGTGCAAATGGTTTGGTAGTGCCCTGCGGAAAAGTGATGACCCAATTGTTTTGCAAAGCTCTTTCAATTTTCCTGGTATCGCTGGGATCCAGGTTGCGCCTTACTTCTGTACCCTCAGCCCGCCAGGTACGCTTTACTGTGATGGCGCCGCCAAGGGCTAACAGTTTGCTGATAAAACTGCTCTTCATCGTTTCTTCTGCAGCTACATATTTCACACGGGTAAAAGGCCACAGCAAATAAAACGGTATACCCAGGTTATTTTTTTTTCGCCAGCTTACAGCACAAAAAATATGTAAGAAGGTGATGACATCTGCAAAGTAGGTCTGGTGGTTGCTTACAAATAGTACATTTTGTTTGGGAAGCTTATGCAGCTTCTCCATGCCATTTATTTCGAGCCTGTTTATTAAATACAAACCGGGGTAAGAGAGTGCACCCACAAAAGCATACACCACCCCTTTTACTAATTTAGTCTCTTTGAATTTTTCAAAAAAAGTTGACATGCAATTTTATTTACCAGCAATCGATACTGCAATATACAGAATAATGAATGTGAACTATTACCTGCTATATTTTTATAAATACCGGGGTGGGTAAAAGCAGCAATAAATATATATTTGCACCTATGCAACTGAACACGGTAATTTTTGACATGGATGGCCTGCTGATAGATTCTGAACCACTATGGAACGAGGCTGCCAGCGAAGTTTTTCTGCAATATAATGTACGCATTACCTCACAGCAATATGCCAGCACTACCGGCATGAGGATAAAAGAATTTGTGCTGTGGTGGTTTCGTTTAAATAATGTACCGGCAGACTATGCCGCCAGAGCAGAAGCAGATATTGTACAATTGGTGATTGATAAAATAAATACCAAAGGCAAAGCAATGGCCGGGCTTTCGCACATTTTCAATTTTTTTATTGACAGAAAATATAAAATTGGCCTGGCATCTTCATCGCCTTTGCAAATGATAGATGTGGTGGTAGACAAATTGGGTATCCGTAATTATCTCCGGGCTATCAGTTCGGCTGCAGCATTGCCTTATGGCAAGCCACATCCACAAGTATATTTAGACTGTGCGGCCACCCTGCAATCGCAGTCAATGGAATGTATTTGCTTTGAAGATTCTTTTAATGGCCTGATAGCAGCCAAAGCAGCCTGTATGAAATGTGTAGTGGTGCCATCACTCCATGATAGTAAAGAGACTAAGTTTAATGCTGCTGACTTAAAAATATCTTCTCTTCAAAATTTTAATGACCTGCTGCTGCAGACGTTGTAATTACTGCATTAATTATCTTACAGAACAGCTGATGCCAGCCGCCATAAGCAGTGATTTTAATAACTCCATCAATTTTGGCTCATTTCTAAAATAAAAACATATATTTGCGACTTAATTTAATACAATACAATTTAAAATGGACAAAACACTAGGCACCGTTAAGTTTTTCAATTCTGAAAAAGGATTCGGTTTTATCAAGCATGACGATTCTAACAAAGAAACTTTTGTACACGTTAGCGGATTAGTTAACGACGTTAAAGAAGGCGACAAAGTAGAATTTGACCTGCAGGAAGGTAAAAAAGGTATGAATGCCGTTAATGTTAAACTGATCTAATAATTAATATTGATCTTTCTTACTAAAGGTATTGGGCTGCTGATTTTTCAGCAGCCCTTTTTTTGTAGCTAATTTTTGTTAAACTACAGGCAAACAATATTTATACATAACCGTTTTGCCATTACATTTGCATCTCAACATAACAAATATGAAACAAAAAAAATTACACCGGTTATTTTTTCTGTCATGCTGTTTAATTGCAGCAACATCGGCAAGTGCTCAAACTTCTACGGGCAAACTGTCTTTGACTAAAGGTCAAAAACTACAGGTAGATAATACTGTAAAATCTGTAACCAATATGGAGCTCATGGGCCAGTCGATGGAGATCACTTCAGATGTGGCAATGAACAAACAGATAGAAGTAAAAGATAAAAAAGACACTTCCTATATCATTTCTTCTATTATCACTAAAATGACAACCACTGGCAATGCAATGGGGCAGTCGTTTAGTTTTGACTCTGATAAAAAAGAAGATTATGATACCGAAATAGGTAAGGCAATGAAAGGGCAGATAAATGTTGCCAAAGAAATAGAACTAAATCACAAGGGTACTGCCACCAATGTAAAAAAAGATACTGCTGCCGGTGCTGAAGCCGGCAACCCTATGATGGATATGATGAAAAGCATGGGCGGTGGCAAGGACGATGCCAGTGGTGCAGCAGAAGCTTTCCAGGTATTACCTGATGGAAAAAAAAGCGGGGATACCTGGTCAGATTCCACGATTATTGAGGGAATTAAAACCTACAGAACTTATGTGATAAAAGAAATAAAAGGCAATGATGCTACAGTAACATTAACAGGCAACCAGCATACCAATAAGACAGTGGAAAACCAGGGTATGGAAGTAAATGTAACCATGGAATCAAAATTATCTGGTGAAGCCGTGGTGGATATCACTACTGGAATTGTAAAACAAAAAACATTTATTATGGAAGGAACCGGCAGTGCAGATGCAATGGGGCAGGCCATTCCAATGACCACAAAAGTTACCACTGTTACTACCGTAAAAAATCTATAATCTCTTTCTGTGTTAAAAGAACGCTGTTCAAAATGAACAGCGTTCTTTTTATTTTCTGCAGTTTCAAACAATAATATTATTAATAACCCGTCGGCTGAGTCAATTAGCAAGGGTATGCTTCAGTCTTCTTATCGACTGGTTGTTTATAAATTTGTGTAAGAACTATAAAACAGTAAGTCCAGCTACCTTTGTCAGTACCATGGATTTAAAGCCAGTAAAGGACTTGGCGTAATTACACTGTATTATCTATTGATTTCAAAACCAAACAAAATTAATGCTGATAAAGATGGCTGTTCAAAAAAAGGGTTGCATCTAAAATAAAAAAAAGAATAATTAATCAAAGCTATTTGAGAATGAACCGGCGTAATACATTATTTATTTAAGGAAAATAAAAGCTATCATAATCCTTTATTTTGCGCCGGTTTTATATAAAACAAATCCCCCCGGAGAACCGAAGGGGATTTAAAGTATAGCCATGAAAAACATTCTTTGCTTATTATAAGCTAGTCTTTTTTTCGTAACGTTTTTTGAACTTATCGATACGTCCTGCTGTATCTACCAATACATTCTTACCTGTATAAAAAGGATGAGAAGTATTAGAAATCTCCAGCTTAACTACCGGATATTCATTACCGTCTTCAAACTTCACCATCTCTCTCGACTCTGCAGTAGAGCGGCTTAAAAACTGGGTTCCGTTACTCATGTCTTTAAACACTACAAAACGGTAATTTTTGGGATGCAAATCTTTTTTCATAATTGTAAAAGTTTGTACATGGATTTTGCCATGTTATTTTTAAAAGAGGGCAAAAATAAGGTAAAAAGCCCAAAAATAAACCCTCAATGGGCTTTTAGAATAAAATAGTTCCAAGAGATTTCCTAATTTCTCCGGAGCTAATCTCTTACTTTATTCAGCTTTCGATTTCCCTGCAGGCAATCGAGCTGAAATGGGGTTAACTCTTCATATTTACTGTTTGCAGGGCAATTCCTGTATTCCAACTTTTTGAAGCCTGGATTACATCCTGCAGATCATCAATTTTTTTTGCCGTTACCCTTATAATGTCATCCATAATGGCTGCCTGCACTTTCAGTCCACTGTCTTTTATCAGCTTCACTATTTTTTTTGCGTCTTCCTGCTTTATTCCATTTCTTACCGGCACTTCCTGCTTTACCACTTTCCCACTTTGAAATGGCTCCTTACTAAGATCGTATATCTCAGCAGCCAGCCCCTGCTTCATACTTCTGCTAATGAGTACGTCAATAATCTGCCCTAGTTTCATTTCGCTGTCTGCTTCCAGGCTTACTTTAAAGTCTTTTTTATTCAGGTCTATCACCACATGGCTTCCTTTAAAATCAAAACGATTGGTAATTTCCTTTGAAACAACATTGATGGCATTGTCTAAAGTTTGAAGATCAACCTTGCTGGCGAAATCGAATGATGGCATAGCTTTTAATTAATAGATAAAGAAGTAATATTTATACAAATATAAAATACGCAGCTTAGAATTAAGCTGCGTATTTTATATAAAAATTTATTCTTTTTAATTACTTCCAGTTTTAACCCGGCTCTGTTCATCAGAAGCACCGCCGGCTTTTCTTTTTGGCGCTGCAATTTTTGCATTACCAAAGCGCCAGTTGAAGCTGAGGGTAGCCTGCCTGCTGTCTCTTTTTTGTACAAACCGGGTATCTATGTAAGAGTATTCAGCAAAGCCTTTAAACTGTTGTGTAGAGAAGATATCCCTGAAGCCCAGTTTAACTGTGCCTTTATTATTTAATACAGATTTAGAAATACCGCCATTTACTGCTCCCAATCCACCAATTACTAATACACCTTCCAAACCTTTGGTACGATAGAATCCACTTAACTCTGCATTCCATCCTTTTCCTAAACTCATTTGTGCATTTACATTTGTTGTCAGCAAATTACTTTGCAAATCAACAGTTGAATTATTGATGAAACCCTGGAACCTGTTATTGCTGAAATTAGCATACAAATTTATCTTTAACCATTTTTTTACTGGCACCATAGTAGTGACAGTTATACCATACTGACGCTGGCTGGCAATATTACTTTTAGTAATAAAGGTTTCATTTTTTTCTTCGTTCTGATCAAGTACATCATTAATAAGATCAGTAGTTTTTGTGTAGTTAAGGGTAGTAGTAAAGTTGCCAGCATAAGTATGTGACAACTCTATGTTGTGACTGAATTGCGGACGCAGATTGGTATTACCTGCCTGGTAAGTATATTTATCTAAAAAGAAAAAGAAAGGATTAAGATCTGCATAATCAGGACGCTCAATCCTTCTGCCATAGTTGACAGAGAAATTATTTTTTTCATTCATCTCGTAGCCTAAAAAAACTGTTGGAAACAACTGGGTGTAGTTGCGTTCAAATTTTTCATTGGTAGTTACCTGGTTGCCTTTTGACACTGTATTTTCCAATCTCAAACCCAATTGGGTACTCCATTTTTTATTCAATTGTTTATTTACATTTATGTAAGCTGCTTTTATTTGTTCATCATAAACAAAATGATTGCTTCTGTTGGCATCATGCACCATTTTCCCATTAACCAGGTAATCATATGCTGCGTCGTTATCAGTTTTTACGAAGCTTGCTTTTACACCAGCTTCCAGTTTGGCATTGCCTTTCAGGGGCTGGCTGTAATCAGCTTTGAAACTGTATATTTTAATATCAGACGGTATGGTGCTGATCAATGTATCATTGGCAGCGTTCTTTTGATTGGCGGCATCAAAATACTGGTTGGCCAGGCTTTGACTGCTGTTTTGTGTGTAGCGAATATAATCTGCATCAAAAGTTAATTCCCTGCCAGTAGTATCAAATAAATGACGGAGATTAAAATTGCCACTGAAATTTTTCCATTTATTGTTCATTTCAGTATTGGCGAATGTGCTGGAATCTGTAATATCCATACCACTTTTAAGCAGGGTAATATTGTTATTATCAAATTTTTCGGTATTGATAAATCCTGAAGCTACAACGCCTACTGTTGTTTTCTTACTAACGTTTACATCAATCCCCAACTTGGCATTATTAGAATTATTGTCGTTGGTAAATTTTGATTGCTGGTCAAATATGGAAAGCAATTCTTTTGAATTTTTATCCCTGAATTTTCTGAGAATAGTAAGATCAGAATAATTTTTATCATGACGGAAACTGTAATTACCAAACACATTAATATTTTTATTCCGATAGTTCAGGTTGATACTTTCATTTGTTCTGGTATATTTCCCTTGTGTAACAGAACTGCTGATGCTCCCGTTGTATCCAACAGTTTTGTTCTTTTTTGTTTTGATATTAATGATCCCTGCATTACCTGCTGCATCATATTTTGCAGGTGGGTTGGTCATTATTTCTATTTGATCCAACTGTGCAGAGCCCATACTTTTTAAAAGGTTTGCCAGGTCTGGCCCGGATAAATAACTTGGCTTTCCATCAATGAAAACTTTTACACCCTGTTTTCCCTTTAGGCTGATGTTGCCATCCTTATCAATGGTAATGCCCGGAGATTTTTCCAGCACTTCCATTGCTGATGAACCTGCATTGGAAATAGAGGCATCAACATTCACAATGGTTCTGTCAAGTTTCCTTTCAATGAATGGTTTTTTCGATGTTACCACCACTTCTTTTAGATTTTCATTTACAGGAACTAATTGCAATACCCCAACATTGATATTGCTTTGTTCCTGGGTAAGTGCAAACAAATTGCTGTACACTTTACTGTGACCTAATGAACTGGCACTTACGAAGTAGTTGCCTTCTTTCAGGTTTTCAAAAATAAAATTTCCCTCTTTATCAGTAATAGCAGTTTTTACCAGACTGCTGTCTTTACTTTTCAGGAGAGAAATGGTAGCGGCATCAATAATTTTCTGATTACCACCATCTTTAATTGAACCGGTTACTTTGCCGGTGTTTTGTGCTAGGCTGACAATACTTATACTCATAGCAGTCAGCAGGTTAAATAAATATTTCATGGCTATACTTTATACTTTGTTTTGAATTGTACATAACAAAAGTAAGTACTTTGCATTACAAGGTACAATTGTTTACACAAGCGGTCACTATGGATAGATAAATGGTTTAGCCATTTTTATAAACAGATAGGAGAAAATAAAAAAAGATAACTTATTTCACTAATAAACCACTGATAATTAAGGATGTAAAGAAAAAATTAAATACTAATCCTGCCTGGATTTTACTAAAGAAAGGTAAAGAATGGTTAAAAGGCCGGCAATCATTAGGCAAAAAGAAATTATTTCTGCCTGGCTTAGGTGAAAACCTAGAAAAGGAATTTGGTTATTTACACGGATTTTTTCTATCATAAAGCGTTCTAACCCATTTGCCAGCATATAAAAGCCGGTCATCATTCCTGCTATTTTTATTCTTTTTCGTACAGACCAGAGTATTAAGAATAAAAAAGCAGAGATAACAGTTTCATAAAAAGGTGTAGGGAAAACAGGTATGGGCAAAGCCCTGTCATGTTCTTCAGTTAATGAAATAATTTTGATTCCGTCTTTATTTACATTTTGAGGATAACTGTAAGCAAACATCCAGACAGGCAAAAAAGAAGGAGCTTTTATATTTTTATGTGGCACATCTGCAAGGCTTGTACTCTTTCTGTCACCATCCAGGAAATAGGTGCTGTATTTATTTAATTGTGCTTCATATTCGCCTGGTTTTGCCAACACTGCTTTTCCATCATTCACATCTGTTATGTATGCACTGTTGTAAATACCCCAGTCTCCATCCCCAGCCACCTGACATCCAATTCTACCTACAGCATACGCCAGCAACATAGCCGGAGCAATGGCATCAACCAAGTGTATTATCCGGATATTTTTTTTGTAGGCGTAAACACAAAGGGCAATGGCAGCTACTATTAATCCACCATAAAAAGTGAGGCCACCGGCAGAAAATATTCTTTCCACCGGGTTCTTTATAAACTCATCCCAGTTTTCAAAATTATCAAACATCTTGGCTCCGATGATGCCGAATATAAGTGAGATCACTACAATATCTCCTACCCTGTCGTGTGGCCATATTCTCAGTATTCTTTGCTCTGGTTGTTTTAATTTCTGCTTGTTTTTTTCCCACCATTTTAAACCAGCCAAACCCAATCCTAATGCAAGGCCTGCAAACAAATTACCATCTGCTGAAAAAATATAAGTTTGAGGACTTACTGCATCTGGCTTACTCAAGAACAAACCAATTAATTTATACCCAAATAAAAAACCAGTTAAAAAATTAATCAGCAGATCTAAGAAAGATGCTGATTTTCCTACTGTAATACTTTCTTCTCTTGGCAGCAGCAATCCCTGTTTTTCTTTACGCTTCAATTCGCTGGAAATAGCGATGGCTGAAACTATAAAGCCCATTGCCACCATAAATCCGAAAGTATTTAAAAAGCTCAATGGCTTCCATTGTACGCCAAACCAGTCTTTGAAAACGTAATATAAATTGGGATACATAATACAGTGATGAGTTATCAATTATGAGTGGTGCAAGTTATAGTAATTCATTCTTAAAATATCATCTTGACCTGGTAAGTGTTTAGAGATATTTCATTTCACTGCAAAACAAAAAAATCCCGTAACAAAAATGTTACGGGATATACTTACTAACCCATCAACTCGTAAAAACTTAGTTACAATATTGTTCAAAAGCGCCGATCAAATTTTCTGCAATCATTCCAGCACTGCGTCCTTCTATGTTGTGCCTTTCAATAAAATGTACCAGCTGCCCGTCTTTAAACAAAGCAATGGAAGGTGAAGATGGAGGATAAGGCAGCAAATGCTCTCTTATTTTTTTTACTGCATCAACATCAAATCCAGCAAAACTGGTAGTTAAGTGATCCGGTTTTTTGGCACTGTTTTGAACAGCCATCAATACTCCTGGCCTTGCAGTACCTGCACTACAGCCACACACTGAATTTATTACCACCAGGGTAGTTCCCTGGTCTGTTATTTTAGATTCTACATCCGAAGCGGTCAACATTTCGGCAAAGCCATTTTCTGTTAACTCTTCCTTCATAGGTATTACTATTTCTGCTGGATACATCTTTTATGAGATTTGTTTGAGATGCAAATTTATAAACTAGTCTTTAATAAAGCATTGAAGTTATTCGATGTGTTGAAAAGATTTACTTATTTCGACAAATAAAGACATTATGTCTGGTTTAATTAAGCAAAACTGGCAAAAAGTCTTTTTTAATGATAGTAATGTGGCCTATTTATCTTAAAAAAGCATTGGAATGGCTTTTGAAAGATTATTGGCAAAAGTATTAAACACAAAAAATTATAATTATGACACTGGTAAAAGTAAACAACCCGATTGCAAAAAGCTTTGATGGCTTATTGAATGACCTATTTAATGAGATGCCATCTTTTGGAAAAAACCTGAGAGAAGATGTATTTGCTTTTCCTCCGGTAAACATTACTGAAAACGCCAATGCTTATCAGCTGGACGTGGCGGTGCCGGGTATGGAAAAAACAGATTTCAATTTGAAACTGGATAATAATATACTCACCATCAGCACTGAGAAAAAAGAAGAAGCAAAGGATGAAACCGCTAAGAGCATCCGCAGGGAATTTAGCTACAAGGCTTTTAAACGCAGCTTTACTTTAGATGAAAAAATTGATGCAGCAAATATTGCTGCAAAATATGAGAATGGTATTTTAAAAGTTGTGTTGCCTAAAAAAGAAGAAACTAAGGCAGCCGCACAAGAGATTTCAATTTCATAATACTGAACGCATACAGTTGGTTTTGATAAAATAGCCGTCCTGTTTTTACAGGGTGGCTTTTTATTTTCAGTGCAGGTGTAATTCAAAAAAATTAATAGCCCAGTATCTTCAACATACTTTGTGCTGTTTGTTCCTTTGCATACACCCAATCTACCAACTTACCATTTTTATCATGGCCAATAACGATGTGCTTTGGAGAAGGAATTAAGCAGTGCTTGATGCCACCATAGCCACTGATCTGATCCTGGTAGGCACCTGTATGAAAGAAGCCTACATACAAAGGCTCGCCACCTGCTTTTAGCTTTGGTAAAAACACTTCATTAATATGTTCTTCCGAATCATAATAATCGTGGCTGTCGCAGGTGATGCCGCCTAATGTTACCCGCTGGTATTCATCTTTCCATTTATTAATGGGCAGCATCAAAAACTTTTCGCCAATGCCCCAGGTATCGGGCAGGGTTGTAATAAAAGAGGAATCAATCATGTACCAAATCTCCCTGTCGTTTTGCATTTTCTCTCCAATCACACTGTAAATATGTGCCATGCTTTCTCCTACAGTATAGCTTCCAAACTCTGTAAAAATATTGGGCATGGGCACTTTACTTCTTACACAGGCCACTTTGATGTTACGGACAATTTCATTGATCATGAACTGGTAATCGTACTCAAAGCCAAGCGAATGTTTGATAGGAAAGCCACCGCCGATATTAATGGAATCCAGCTCGGGGCAAATCTTTTTTAACTGGCAATACAGGTTGATCACTTTATTTAATTCACTCCAGTAATAGATATCATCCTTGATTCCTTTATTTAAAAAGATGTGGAGCATCTTTAATTGAAACTTGTGTTCGAAACCTTCTATTTCATCTACATAAAATTCCAGTACGTCTTTTGCCCTCATGCCTAGCCTTGAGGTATAGAAAGGGAAATTGGGTTCTTCTTCTGCAGCTACCCTTATTCCTAATTTAAAGGGAGATTTTACATTTTTGTAAGCCTTTAATTCTTCTTTATTATCGAGAATAGGAATTACGTTTTTAAACCCACTATTTAGCAGGCGTGCAATTCTATTGGTATAAGGCCGCTGTTTGTATCCATTACAAATGACGAAAGTTTCTTTGTTTATTTTTCTACGGGAATACAATTTGTTTACAATATCAATATCATAAGCATAAGAAGTTTCGAGATGGATATTATGCTTTAAAGCTTCTTCTACAATAAAAGAAAAATGCGAACTTTTAGTACAATAACAATAGTTGTATTTACCCTCGTACTTATGTTTTTTGAATGCAGTTTCAAACATCTTCTTAGCCTTGTCTATCTGCATCCCGATTTTTGGTAAATAAGTCAGTTTTAATGGAGTGCCGTACTTATCAATGAGGGCTTTAATGTCTTGCCCGTTATAGGTTAAATAAGAGTTTTCTACTTTAAAATCTTCTTGCGGAAAATTAAAAGTCTGGTTTACTAAATCGGCATAGGTATTATTCATATCCTTCATTTACAAAAAATGGGTTTTTAAATTATTTGCAAATGTAATTGATTGATAAATGCAGGCTTATTATTTTTTAAGGTAACAGCAGAACCGTTGATAAACACATGCTTATTATTCGTTATTACAATATCTCAAAAAAAATCATCAAAAAACTACCTACGTATTAAAAACACTTATATCTTTCGTAGTGGAAAAGTAAATCTTTAACTTAAAAATTAATTAACATGAAAAAAATTATCTTAAGTTTAGCAGTATCGGCTATATCAGTAATGTCTTTTGCACAGTCATTTGGCATACAGGCAGGAGGTAATCTTGCATCATTGTCTTTTAAGTCGAGTGGCCTTACAGTTTCTACCAGCTCAAAATTCGGTTTCTTAATTGGAGCAGTGGGAGAGATTCCTGTTTCTAAATCTGTGGATTTTCGCCCTGAGTTAAATTATATTCAAAAAGGAGGAAAAATAACAATTCCGGGATCGAGTGAAAGTTCCACTACGTTGAATTATCTTGAATTGCCGTTAAATGTGGTATATAATTTACCTGCCGGTGATGGCAATGTTTTTTTAGGTGGGGGGCCTTCCTTTGGTTTGGGGTTGTCCGGAAAAGATAAATCAAAAGATTTAGAAAGTGGAGGCAGTGGAAACGAAACAACCACTGATATAAAGTTTGATGGTAAAAAAGATGCGACAGATAATTTTGAACACTTAAAGGCGATTGATTTTGGAATAAATTTAATTGGTGGATACAAATTGGCAAACGGATTATTTTTTAATGTTGGTTATTCTTTTGGCCTCAGTAATATCTCTGTTGAAACTGATGGGACTGCAAAAAACAATGGTTTATCTTTTAAAGTAGGTTATCTTTTTGATAATGGTAAAAAGAAAGCTAAAAAGTAGTACGATAAATCAGGGGATTTTAGATATTTATTGTGTACTGTAAGATGCTAATTTCATCTTGGCAGATGCTAATTTCATCTTGGCAGATGCTAATTTCATCTTGGCAGATGCTGATTTCATCTTGGCAGATGCTGATTTCACCTTGGCAGATGCTGATTTCATCTTGGCAGATGTTGATTTCATCTTGGCAGATGTTGATTATATATTGGCAGAATTGTTTAAAAGCAGCGTTGAGGTAGCTTTGAGCGCCCCGACCTTATTTTTATCTGTATTTCTGATAAAAAGGGTAGTGTGTTTTTTTATTGATGACTGGTAATTGTGCGGATGGGGGTGGCTCTGGATAAAAATAGAGACAGCCGGGAGAAATAGAAAATTGATTTATTGCTGACAACCACAAAAAAAACCGGATGTGAATTGTTATCACATCCGGCTGGTATTATTTAAACGCAGGGTTTGCTTACTTAACCTGAGCTATCAGGCTTTTAAAGCTTTCTGGCGAATTCATTGCTAAATCTGCCAACATTTTGCGATTGATATCAATGTTCTTTTCAGCCAATTTATGAATGAATTCGCTATAGGTCAATCCTTCTTCTCTTACTGCTGCATTGATACGTACAATCCACAAACTGCGGTATTCACGCTTTTTCAATTTACGGCCAACGTAGCTGTACGTTAACCCTTTTTCCATTACGTTTTTGGCAACGGTGTATACATTTTTACGTTTACCGTAATAACCTTTAGCGGCTTTTAAAACCCTTTTTCTTCTGGCCCTTGATGCTACTGCATTTTTTGAACGTGGCATATCTTAATTTTTTAAATTTTAGTAAATTGAAAATAAATCAACCGGGGCTTATCCTTTAAGCCTGAGCAAACGCAGTACAAAAGCCTGCTGTGTAGGATGAACCATTCCATCCTGACGCATGGCACGCTTGCGTTTGGTTGATTTTTTTGTTAAGATGTGGCGTTTGAAAGGTTTCTGGAAGGTAATTAACCCGGTTCCTGTAACCTTGAAGCGCTTCTTGGCACTTGAGTTTGTTTTTGCTTTTGGCATTTTAATAACTTAAATAGTTACTCCCTGCTGGCGGGTTTCACTGGAAACCGCTTTTTGAGCCGTGTGGGAAATATTCAAAAAAGAAAGTTCTTTTCGGGCGGCAAAAGTATGGTAAAAATAGGGAAACCTGCAATTTTAATGAGTCTTTTTAAAAAACTTGTATAAAAACAAACAGGGAAAACGAAACGTTTTCCCTGCAAGGCATTATTTTTTTTGAAGAAAATTTAATTTACTTATCAGATGACTTTGCTTTTTTCTGACTTTTGGGTGCAAACATTACCAACATTCTTTTACCTTCCATTTTAGGCATTCCTTCTAATGCACCAACATCTTTGAGGCGGTCGGCAAATTTCAACAGGAGCAATTCGCCTCTTTCTTTAAACATAATGGCACGGCCTTTAAACTGAACGTGGGCTTTTACTTTATTGCCATCCTGCAAAAATTTTTCAGCATGTTTACATTTGAATTCAAA
>JANLQY010000175.1:0-38660 GCA_031368105.1 Chitinophagaceae bacterium | reverse complement strand
AATATTTTGAAATTAAAACCCAATTTTTCACTTTTGGGATCAGTAAAATAGTAGTAAATAACAGGAATGAAAATAGTAATCCTATTTAATAAATAATTACATGGCAGAAAAAATAAAGATAGATGATATCTCCGTATTTATTATTTGCACATTACTGTTTAGCACATTGCTAATGAATAATGGCTATTATGTTTTTTTTCCGCTGTTAGGATTATTAATATTATTATACCTGATACAGCAACCTTTTAAACCAGCTATATTTTCGTTACTATGTATACAGCATTATCTTCAGATAGCATCCGCAGTATGGCTTTGTAATTATCTTGATAAAGAGATAAATTACAATACCCCATTCAGATCCACAGCCACTATAGCATCTTTAATTGGCCTTTTTTTTCTAATGTTACCTGTAATATATTTTCAAAATAAAATACCAAAACAATCATTTGTAAGCCTTCGGGCAAGTGTAAATGAATTTTCATCTCAAAAGCTTTTATATGCCTATATAATAGCATTTGTTACCTCCTCTTTTTTGGGTTCCATAGCCTTTGTATTTGGAGGATTAACGCAAATAATTATCAGTGTAGTAAAAGTAAAGTGGATGCTTTTTTTGTTGTTTGGATATCATTGTATTTTAAATAATGAAAATAAAAAACTCTTCTTTTTATTTGTAGCACTGGAATTCTTGTCAGGATTTTTAGGTTTTTTTTCAGATTTTAAAACAGTTATATTTTTCCTTGCAGTATTGTTTATAAGCCTTGTGGGCAAAATAAATTCCAAGCAGGTAATCTATGCATTTTTTATAGGAACAGCGTTGTTATTTTTTGGTTTGTTCTGGACTGTAATTAAAGGAGATTACCGTATTTTTTTAAATGGCGGACAGCAGTCTCAGGCTGTAGTAGTAGAAACAAATGAGGCTGTTAATAAACTTTGGGATTTGTCAAGCAGTGTAAACAGTAATTCATTAAGTGCCTCTACTGTTGATTTTTTAGACCGGCTTCAATATACTTATCATTTTGCAAAAACTATGGAAATGATACCCGATATATTACCTTATGAAAAGGGCAATAATTGGCTTGCCAGTATTGAATTTACTACCACACCACGAATACTGAACCCTAACAAACCAAATTATGATGCTACAGAAAAAACTAAAAAATATACGGGCATTAAATACGCCGGTAAAAAAGAGGGTGTCTCTTTCAGTCTTGGATATTTTCCAGACAGCTACATAGATTTTGGTTTATATGGA
The DNA here is from genome assembly GCA_031368105.1 of Chitinophagaceae bacterium. Classification (GTDB taxonomy): domain Bacteria; phylum Bacteroidota; class Bacteroidia; order Chitinophagales; family Chitinophagaceae; genus Ferruginibacter. Next base: position 37,408 of record JANLQY010000175.1, on the reverse strand, counting down.
ATGATGGTGGTATTATTTGCTTTAGGGCTTTTATATGGAGTTGTTTATAATTATCTGCTCAAAAACTCGTCTGCTAATATTATTTTTAATTATTCTGCTGCCAGTGCTTTTTTTTTAGAGTTTAATGCTTTGGAGATGGACAGTACTTTTTTGCTGGGCAGGCTGTTTGCATCAATGATTACATTTTATATTTTAATTAAGCTGGCTTTCCCAAAATTGGTTAAGTATTTAAAAAAGTCAAATAAAATTATTAATGAGGAACCAATTTTTTTCTCCTCCTGATATTTATATACTTCCCGTATACAATGAAACACCAACCATTTATAAAATACCTCTTTAAATTTATATTCAGCTTTTGTATTTTGTATTATGGCACCATCGCTTTTATTGGTATCAGTTCGCCGGGTGGATTTTATATCCCTTTTGCTGATAAGTATATCAACTATGTGGCCTGGTTAAGGGCAGGATTATTATACTGTTCAAAAATAGTTCTCCACTTGGCCGGATTTCTAGTATACCTTCCGGATATGTACACTATAAAAATACAGGATGGCAATGCTGTGCATATTGGATATGATTGTATTGGCTATGGCGTATTGTTTTTTTGGATAGCATTTGTTTTTGCCAATACCATCCCGTTTGTAAATAAAATAAAATGGATGGTTGGCGGTGTGTTGGTAATTTGGACAATTAATGTAGTAAGGGTATGCCTGCTACTGGTGGCCATCAATCAACAATGGAAATCACCTTTCAATTTTGACAATCATACCTGGTTTAATATTGTTGCTTATGTTGCTATTTTTACCATGATCTATTTTTTTGATGTGGCATATAAAAAGCACGGGAGGACAGATGAAACCAGTGAGAAAAATATTAATTGATTGCTTTGAAATCAAAAAAAAAAATACTCATTTTAACAGACTGGTTTGCGCCCGGGTACAAAGCTGGTGGCCCCATACAGTCCTGTGTAAATATTTGCAGGGTACTGCACCGGGAATATGATATTTGGGTACTTACTACCGATACAGATCATGGAAACACCGAGCCTTATCCTGAAATTACGAGTAATGCATGGACAGATAACAGTAGCCTTGGTGTGAAAGTTTTTTATGCTAAAAAAAAGTCTCTCTCAGCAAAACAACTAAAGGAACAGATTATAAATACAGATGCAGATATGCTGTACCTGAATCATTTGTTTTCACCATTGTTTGTTGTTTACCCATTGTGGTTAAAGTTTACAAATGCTGTTAAAGCAAAAGTAATTCTATGCCCGAGGGGAGCTTTGTACAACAGTGCCCTCAGCCTGAAAAGCTATAAGAAAAAACCATTGCTGCTTTTATACAAATGGATGTGCATCAGCAAAAAGGTTTTATTTCATGCTACCAACCAGCGGGAGAAAGAAGCGATCCTTCAACATTTCCCCGGCAGCCGTGTGTTGATTGCGGATAATTTACCAGACATCAATCAGCCGGTTTTTGAATCCTGTAAAAAGACCACCGGTGAATTGAAATGTATTTTTGCAAGCCGTATTGTGCCTATAAAAAATTTGCTTTACCTGTTACAATGTTTAAATGCTGCCACACAAAAAATTTCACTTACGGTAGCAGGCCCTGTTGAAGATGAAACATACTGGACTAAATGCCTGGAGCTGATAAAGCAATTGCCGCAAAATATTACAGTGCAATACCTGGGTGCCAAAAATAACAATGAACTGGGGCAGTTAATTCGACAGCATCATTTATTTATTTTACCAACCACCGGCGAGAATTTTGGACATGCCATCTTTGAAGCCATGCTTGCTGGAAGGCCTGTATTGATAAGTGATCAGACACCCTGGCTCAGTTTAAAAAAAGCTAAGGCCGGCTGGGATTATTCATTAAATAAGTCCGGCGCATTTACAGAAACAATCAATGCTGCAGCTCTTTTTTCGCAGGAAGAATTTGATGAATATGCTAAAGGCGCCTGGCAATATGCCCATACATTTATCAGTAAACCGGATTTGATAACGTCTTATAAAAATCTTTTTCAATGATACAGTTAAAGAAGGTTAATAACGCTGCCTATAAAACCAGCATTGATATCGGCGCTGGTAAGCTGAAACAAATAGTTTGGTATTTTATCAATATTTTATTTTTTAAAAACTCAATCAACATCAGTTCGGGGTTAAAGATTTTTTTGCTCAAATTATTTGGAGCATCCATAGGAGAGGGAGTGGTGGTGAAACCTGCAGTAAATATTAAATATCCCTGGAAGCTGACCATTGGCAACCATTCATGGATTGGTGAAAAAGTATGGATTGATAATCTTTCAGAAGTAGCGATTGGGAACAGTGTCACTATTTCACAAGGAGCTTTATTATTAACCGGCAGCCACGATCACACAAAAGAAACATTTGATTTCATTTCGCAGCCGGTAATACTTGAAGATGGATCATGGATAGGTGCAAGAGCCGTTGTGTATGGCGGTGTTAACTGCGGCACACATTCAATATTGGGAATTAATTCAGTAGCAGAAAGTAATTTGCAATCATATACTATTTACAAGGGTAATCCTGCTGTTCCTGTAATGAAGAGAATCATTCCATAAAAAAATTGAAAGATAATTCTGATATGACCGCATCCGGCATTCATCACCGCCTGATAAAACAAGCCCTTACCATCCGTACGGTAGAGGAAAAATTTTTGTCATTGTTTTCTGAAGGCAAACTGAATGGCACGGTGCATACCTGTGTTGGGCAGGAGTTTTCGGCACTGGCTTTTGCAGGGCAGTTAAAGAAAAAAGATTTTGTTTTTAGCAATCACCGCTGCCATGGGCATTACATTGCTTTTACCGGTGATACAAGAGGGTTGCTGGCAGAACTGCTGGGCAAGGCCAGCGGCACCTGCGGCGGTATTGGCAGCAGCCAGCATTTGTGTAATAATAATTTTTTTTCCAATGGCATACAGGGAGGTATCGTGCCAGTGTCTGCCGGGTATGCACTGGGTAATAAATTAAAAAAGAATGGAGCCATTGGCGTGGTATATATTGGTGATGGAACATTGGGAGAAGGCACATTATATGAAACAATGAACATCACCAGCAAATGGGAAATACCCCTGCTGATTGTTTGTGAAAATAATTTTTATGCCCAGTCCACACCCAACAGTGTAAGCCTTGCCGGCGATATCCAGGCAAGGGCTGCGGCATTCGGCATCAAAACTTTTAAAGGCCATACTTCACAGCCGGAGCAGTTGATGGAAGATGCAAAGACTGCCATTCATTTTGTGAGGGAAGAAATGAAGCCCTGCTTTTTCCTGGTGGAAACTTTCCGCCTCAACCCTCATTCAAAAGGCGATGATGACCGTTCGCCGGATGAAATAAAAAGCTATTGGGTTAAAGATTATCTCACCACATTTAGTAAAGAGCAAACTGCTTATTACGATAATTACACCGACAGTATAAATAAAGAAGTGAATGATATGGTGGAGCATATTTTGTTGGAAGGCGAACAACATATCGATGATTATTATCAGCCAAACAAGATTGAGAGCAGCAATAACTGGCTGCCTGCAAGACCCGTTAATAAAAGACAGATAGAGTTGCTGAATAATTTTTTTAAAGAAAAAATTGTTGCGGATGAAAGGGTGATATTTATTGGCGAAGATATTTTGTCGCCGTACGGAGGCGCTTTTAAAGTGGCGAAGGAATTATCTTTTCTTGCACCGGAAAAAGTTTTCTCCACACCCATCTCCGAGTCTGCTATAGTGGGCATTTCAAACGGGTTGGCATTAAATGGATTCAAGCCATTTGCAGAAATTATGTTTGGTGATTTTATTACACTGGCTTTTGACCAGATCGTTAATCATGCCAGCAAGTTTCATCACATGTATAACAGGAAAGCCACCTGCCCGGTAGTGATCCGGACACCGATGGGTGGGCACAGGGGATACGGCCCTACGCATTCGCAAACACTCGATAAATTTTTAGTGGGCATTGATAATATAAAAACGGTAGCCATCAATACTTTCTTTGATCCGGCGATTATTTTTCATGTTATCCTTAAAGAACAACACCCAGTGATTGTGATTGAAAATAAAACGGATTACGGAAAAAAAATACTGCATCACCAGGCTCCTAATTTTGTGTATGAAATAAATGAAGATGATTATCCTGTGGTGATGGTGCGTCCGGCAGTATCAGTGCCAGATATAACCATCGTGGCCTACGGCGGCATGGCAGACCTTGTAAACAATTTGCTCAACAATATTTTTTTAGCAACAGATTTAAAACCAGCATTGATTGTGCCGTCATTGATCTCTGCTTTGCCGGTTGATATCATCAGCAGGTCGGCAGCAACGACAGGCCGCCTGCTGGTAATTGAAGAGGGCAGTGCGTATGCAGGAATAGGAGCAGAGCTGATAACACAGGTTACTGATATGGTGGAGCATAAAATTATTGCTAAAAGAATTGCAGCACATCCTGTTCCCATACCTTCGGTAAAATCATTGGAGCATACAGTGTTGCCCGAAAAAGAAAGAATCATTAAGGAAATAAAAATGAAATTTTTATAATGGCCATTTTACAACAAATAAAAGTTCCATTAATATCAGTAAATGATACTAGCCTTAGCGTAGTGGGGATTTTATTTACTCAAAAAGATGCTGTAAAAAAAGGAGATATCATACTGGTATTTGAAACCTCCAAAACAACCTACGATGTGGTGGCAGAAGCGGATGGTTACATTGCTTATCAATGTCATTTGGATGAAGAGTATGAAGTAAATGAAGTGGTGGCAAATATTTACAGTGATAAAGATGAAGTGCCTGAAAATATTATTGTACCCATTAAATCATCAACTTCATTTTTAAAGCAGGAAGAAAAGTTGGAAGATGCAGTTGGTGTATGGGAAGGAGAAACATTATTCTCTGCAGCAGCGATGCAACTGATGCAGGCAAATGATATCAGCGCCAGTGTTTTTAAAGGAAGGGATTTTGTGAGCAAAGCAGACGTGGAGCAAAAATTAGGAATCAGCAAACTGGCAGATAACAAAATAAATTTATCCGGAAAGAAAACTGCTGCATTATTACCAACGGATGCAGAAAAAGTGATTGTTGAAAAACTGTCTTCAAATAAACGAAGAGAAATAGAATTTCTGGGTTCGGTGCAGTCAACTGGATTAACCAGTACAATCAATACCATTGTTGATACAGACGGAATTTTTCTGCACATCAATGAGTCGCTGCAATATTTAAAAAATTCTTTGCTGCCTGTTATCATTTATGAAACGGCCAGGCTGCTGGAAAAATACAAACTCCTCAATGCTTATTTTACCGGCGATGCCATTGCGTATTACAAAGAAGTGAACATTGGTTTTGCAGTTGATATTGATAAAGGACTAAAAGTGTTGAAAGTTGCTGCTGCATCAAACAAAACCATCGGGCAGGTGGAGAATGATATCATGGATTTATCAAACAAATACCTGGATGATAAATTGCAAATTGATGATTTAACAGACATCAGTTTTACCATCACAGATTTGTCTGGAGAAGCAGTATCATTTTTTAAGCCGCTGGTAAATATGATGAACAGTGCCATACTTGGCGTATCTTCTATTGATGAAAAATTAAATCGTTGTATGCTCAGTGTTACGTTTGATCACCGGGTAACGGAGGGGAAATTGGTTGCCCAGTTTTTACATGAATTAAAAGACAGGCTGGAATCATACCAGTCAAAATATCATCCCGGTGTTAATCAAAATATCAACTGCTTTAAATGCTTCAAGACATTGAAAGAAGATTTGAGTGATGTTGGCTTTACAAAATGTATTAGTCCTAAAGGTGAGGAAGCATACATTTGCCAGAGTTGCTTAAAAGGTTTTTAGCATGGAAGAAAAAATAAAAAATATCGTATCGCTTTATACAAAAATACCGGCAGCAGAAATCGGTATGCAAACGGTTATTGACAGATCAGCTGTTGCAAGTTCCATTTTGCTGCACCGCATGTATGCCAACCTTGCTGCTGAAGGCATTGTTATAGAAAATTATTTTTCCATCAAAAACTATGGGCAATTACTTTCTTCTGTAAATGGTAAGGGTGAAATTTTATTACCCATCAATGCTGCACCTGCAGATTCAATTTCATCCGGTGTTGCAGGTACAGGTAATGCCATTGGAATTGATGTGGAAGAAATCAGCAGCATGCCGCTAGTGAACGATTTCAGGGAAGATGAATTTTATAAAATGAATTTTGCTGCAGCAGAAATTGCGTATTGCATTTTACAACCTAATCCGCAGGCTTCCTTCGCAGGTTTATTTGCTGCTAAGGAGGCAATTGTAAAAGCAGGCAATCAATATAAAAACAAACCCTTCCATACCATTTTAATTGACCATCTCCCCGGTGGCAAACCTGTGCATCCGCAATTTGAAATATCTATTTCTCACACCGGCACTTTAGCTATTGCCGTGGCAGTAAATCTTCAAACTTCAATATCCTCATTTGTAGCATGGTCTCCTGCAGTTTCTGCACACCGCTCACAAAAAAATAATTCCCTTCTTCTTTTTTTTGCTGTTTCAGCATTCCTGTTAGCACTGCTGGCCGTTTTGCTTTTCCTTTTTAAAACTTCTTAAGCAGCATTCAACTCCCTCTTTTAATTATCTGGTAAACAAATTTTTAAAAAGATTATTAACAACAAATAGTAAATTATTTGGCTCAATCCTGTAAGTCGTTTATCCTTAATACTAAAAAAAATGCTATTTTGCCGCTTAATCGGATACCGCATTTCTATTCATCATGAAAGTAACAATTATAACAGTAACATATAATTCTGCAAAATTTTTAAGGGATTGTATTGATTCTGTTGTAAGCCAGTCTTACCATAACATAGAGCATATATTGATTGATGCCGCTTCCACAGATGGCACCATTGAAATCATTAAAGAATACGAAAATAAAATTGCCGGGTGGGTTACGGAAAAAGATAACGGTATGTACGATGCCATCAACAAGGGAATGGAGATGGCAACCGGCGATGTGATCGGTATTTTAAACAGTGATGATATGCTGGCTTCTAAAGAAGTGATTGCTTCTATTGTTAAATGTTTTGAAGAAAATAAAGTTGACTCTTTGTATGGCGACCTGGTATATGTAGATCAGCGCAACACCAAAAAAGTGATCCGTTACTGGAAAGGTTTTCCTTACAAAAGATACCGGTTTAATTACGGCTGGATGCCGGCTCATCCCACTTTTTATTTTCGCCGTGATTTACTTAAAGAGTTGGGTGGATATGAATCACATTATTTTACTGCAGCTGACTATGAATTTATGGCAAGGTATCTTTACCGCTACCGAATCAGTTCAAAGTACCTGCCCATGCTGATTGTGAAGATGAGGGTGGGAGGGCAAAGCAACAGGAATATCAGCAGCAGGTTAAGGGCCAACAGAAGAGATTACCTGGCAATGAAAATAAATAATATACCTTTCCCCCATATTGTGTCGATTTTGAAACCACTCATTAAGTTGCGTCAGTATTACTACACCCTGTTTCAAAAAGTAGTGGATTAACCAGGTTATAATGAATGTAAATTTTTTGCTGGCAAATGTTTAATTTTTTTAAAAAGAAAAGAAATACTGGTGAAGGTGCTATCAGGCATCTGCCGGTATCTGTTGATATACACTCTCATATTTTGCCCGGCATAGATGATGGTTCACCAGATATTGAAACATCTTTACTGTTAGTAAAGGGCATACATGAATTAGGGATAAAAAAAACAGTAGCCACTCCACACATCATCGCTGATCTATACAGAAATACACCTGAAACTATTAATGAAGCACTGGATAAATTAAAAGCTGCCGTAAAAAAAGAAGCCATTGACATAGAAATAACCGCCGCTGCAGAATACATGCTGGATGATTATTTTGTTAAGCAGCTCCGTTCCGGAGAGCCTTTGTTAACCATTCATAAAAATATTATTTTAACAGAGCAGTCTTACGCCACCCCCACTTCTAATCTCAATGAAATTTCTTTTGAGCTGATAACCGCCGGCTACCGCCCCATCATGGCACACCCGGAACGCTATGCTTTTTATCATGGCAAGTACGGTGAATACAACCGGTTAAAGGATATGGGTTTTTTACTGCAGATAAATTTGTTGTCTCTAACTGGTTATTATGGTAAGCCCGTAACTAAGGCGGCAAAATATATTTTCGAAAATGGCATGGCCGATTTAGTGGGTACCGATATGCATCATGAGCGGCACTTGGCTATGATGCAACATCCTCAATCGCTTGCATTGTTCAACAAGTATTTGTCAGATAGAAATTACAATGATCTCTCATTGTTTTAAACAAAACTCATTCTTTATTTCTTTTCAATTTTTCTTAACGCCTCACTTATTTTGCATAGCAGAAACTCTTTGTTTGCTATAAATTTTCTTATGGTCAATTTTTTTTAATGTCTCAATAATTTTCAGGTAATGAATTTTATTTAGCAATAAACCGTTAGCTTTGCAACAGTTTACTATGCAACTATTGATATATGACCTGTAATGAAATGCCCGATACACTAGGATTTATGATTGTTCATACTGGTAAACTGTTGCTAAAAACAATCAACGTAACATTTTCCGGTATCAGTAAAGAAATCACCTTTGAGCAAATGGGAGTACTTTATTTTATTTCCCGTAATGCCGGAAAAAAGGACATGATACAGCAGGATATTGCGGAGATAATGGACAAAAATAAGTCAGCGGTACTCCGCTCTATTGATATACTGGAACAGAAAGCTTTTGTAAAAAGAGTGCCTTCGCCGGGAGACAGAAGGAAAAATGTAATAGCATTGACCGAAGCTGGTAAAACTGTAATTGACAAAATGCACGAGTTTTTTTTGGGCCAGGATGTGGTATTAAAAGACGGAATTACTGACAAGGAACTAGAGACTTGTATAAGGGTACTTTCAAGAATCCAGCAAAAATGCAGAACAACTGATAATATATTTGCACATTCAGTTGATTAATAATCTTTCCCAATAGTAACATTTTGATAACTTTGACTTAAATTGAAATTTATTTACCAAACACTAAAATGAAAAGATGATCAACAACGCATTGAAGAAGAAAATTGATGCTTTCAAAACTGTAGATCTTTTAAAGGAAGCTGATATCTATCCGTTTTTCAGGCCATTGCAGTCTGATCAGGATACCGAAGTAATTATAGGATCTAAACGGATATTAATGTTTGGGTCTAACAGTTATCTTGGGTTAACCAATCATCCTGAAGTAAAAGATGCTGCAAAAAGAGCCATTGATAAATACGGAAGTGGTTGTGCCGGTTCAAGATTTTTGAATGGTACCCTCGATCTTCATATTGAGTTAGAAGAAGCCCTGGCACAGTTTGTAGGAAAAGAATCAGCCCTCGTTTTCAGTACGGGATACCAGGTAAACCTGGGAGTAATTTCAGCATTGGCAGGCAGGAATGATTACCTGTTTTTAGATGAGTGGAACCATGCCTGTATTATAGATGGAGCAAGGCTTTCCTTTTCGAAAATGTATAAATATGGCCACTCTGATATGGCCCACCTGGAAAAATTATTGTCCAATGCTCCTATTGATGCATTTAAATTAATTGCTACTGATGGTGTTTTCAGCATGGAAGGTGACATAGCTAAATTAGATGAAATAGCTACCCTGGCTAAAAAATATAATGCTACTGTATTTGTGGATGATGCCCATTCTTTGGGAGTATTTGGCCCTGCCGGTCAGGGTACTGCAGCACATTATAATATCACTCACAAGGTTGACCTTATAATGGGAACTTTCAGTAAATCACTGGCTTCTATTGGTGGATTTATTGCTGCTGATAAAAGGGTGGTGGAATATTTAAAACATCATGCCCGTTCATTAATGTTCAGTGCAAGTATTTCGCCGGCTGCGGCTGCAAGTGCTTTAGCTGCTTTGAATGTTTTGCAAAACGAACCGGAGAGAATAGAAAAACTTTGGCAAAATACCAACTACACTTTAGAATGTTTTAAAGCTGCCGGTTTTGATGTTGGGCCTACAGAATCTCCAATCATCCCAATTTATGTAAGGGATAATGAAAAGACTTTCCTGATGGCTAAAATGCTGATGGATGAAGGTGTATTTGTAAACCCTGTAGTTTCTCCTGCAGTAAGCAGTGAGTCATCTATGATACGGTTTTCATTAATGGCTACGCATTCATTTAAGCAAATTGATTATGCGGTGGAAAAATTGAAAAAAGTGGCTTATAAATTAAAAATACCACAGATTACAGCAGAAGAAGTAAAAGATACGGTTAAGGTATGACGCAGATAAAGCAAGTAGTTTCAAAAAAAGAATTGGCCGCATTCATTGATTTTCCACACCAGTTATTTGAAGGGGATAATAATTATGTGCCCGAACTGCATATTGCCCAAAGGGATTTATTATCTCCCGGCAAGCATCCTTTTCATGATCATTCTGTGCTGCAACTTTTTTTGGCTTATCATAATGAAAAAATAACTGGAAGAATCGCAGCTATTTTTAATAATAATCACAACAGTTTTAAAAATACCAAAGATGGTTTTTTTGGTTTTTTTGATGTAGTGGATGATAAAGAAACAGCAAAATTATTGCTAGATGCAGCAGCTAAATGGCTGAAAGAAAAAGGAGCCGACACAATGCTGGGTCCTGTCAATCCCTCTACCAATGAGCCCTGTGGGCTTTTAGTTGATGGCTTTGATTCGCCGCCTGTAGCAATGATGACGTACAACAAACCTTATTATGAGGCTCTGCTAAGTGCCCAGGGGTTCAATAAAAAATTTGATCTGCTGGCTTATCACCTTCCTACCGAAACGGTGGATAAACGTACCCTTCAATTGAAAGAAACTTTGCTGAGGAGGCTGGCAAATAATGGTATTGTTATCCGCCCCATCAACATGAAAGATTTTAAAAATGAAGTAGAAAGATTGCTGGAAGTGTACAATGCAGCATGGGCAGAAAATACAGGCTTTGTTCCAATGACAGAAAAAGAATTCAGGTACTTAGCCAAAGACCTGAAAATGATTTTGGACAAAGATTTTTGTTTATTGGCTGAACACAATGGAAAAATGATCGGGTTTTCTTTAGCAATTCCGGATATCAACCAGGTATTGATTAAGATAAAAAGAGGCCGTTTATTTCCAACAGGTATTTTTAAATTACTGTTGGGGTTAAAGAAAATTAATTATGTAAGGGTGCTGGCACTTGGTGTAGTGGAAGGATACAGGAAAGCAGGAATAGAAGCTTGTTTTTATGCAGATATAATTGAAAAGGCCGTAGTAAAAAAATTAAAGGGTGGAGAAGCATCATGGATATTAGAGAATAATGAAATGATGAACAATGGCCTGAAGAAATTGAATGCCACAGTGTACAAGCGGTACAGGATTTTTGAAAAAGAGTTATGAAACAAAAAGCATTGATAACAGGGGCTAGTGGTTTTTTGGGGTATCATTTAATTAATGCTGCAATTGAAAATGACCTGGAAGTATATGCTGCAATAAGAAACAACAGCAACGTTAAACATCTGCAGGATTTACCAATCAAATATGTGCTGTTGAATTATGGTGATGTAAATGAACTTACTGCTATTTTTTCCCAATACCAATTTGATTATATCATACATGCTGCAGGTACTACCAAAGCTAATACTGCACAGGAATACGATTTGATAAATAATATCTATACACATAACCTGGCACTGGCAGCTGAAAAAAGTAAGGGATTAAAAAGATTTGTTTTTATCAGCAGCCTGGCAGCAATTGGCCCGTTAAATAATACAATTGATAAAATAAAAGAAGACACCCATCCAAACCCTGTTACCGCTTATGGAAAAAGTAAACTAAACGCTGAAAAAAACCTTGAAAAGGTGGATATTCCCGTTACCATATTGAGGCCAACAGCAATATACGGACCCAGAGAAAAAGATATTTTTATCCTTACCCAGTATTTGAACAAAAGATTTGAACCTTACATTGGCAAAGCCGCACAAAAGCTGAGCTTTGTATATTCAAAAGATGTGGCAGAACTGGCAGTAAAAATACTGAGACTGGATAATGTGAATGGAGCTTACAATATTACAGATGGAAATGAATACAGCAGGTATGCTTATGCTGATATTGTGAAAAAAATTTTAGGCAAAAAATCACTCAAAATCCACCTGCCGCTAACAATGGTTAAAGGCATTTTATTTGCAGTGGAAAAAATGAGCAAAGCACTCAATAAAGTACCGGTAGTAAGCACAGAAAAATTGGGTGAACTGATGGCTGAAAACTGGATTTGTGATATCAGCAAAGCAAAAACAGAATTGAATTATTCACCATCCTATGATTTGCAAAAAGGGCTTCAGGAATCAATTGACTGGTATAAAATGAATGACTGGCTGAAATAAAAAATTGACAATTTTAAACAACCATAAATTTTAATCAAAAGAATAAAACATGGAACAAAAAATAAAACCAGCAGATGGCAAGCTGGGTATTTTAATCCCGGGGCTTGGAGCAGTAGCCACCACATTTATTGCAGGTGTTGAAGCAGTAAAAAAAGGGATAGCACAGCCAATAGGATCATTAACGCAAATGGGTAATATCCGTATTGGAAAAAGAACGGAAAACCGTAACCCTAAAATAAATGAATTTGTACCACTGGCACAATTGAATGAAATTGTTTTTGGCGGTTGGGATATATATGAAGATAATGTGTACGAAGCTGCAATGAATGCTAAAGTACTGGAAGCTTCTTTGTTACAGGCCATCAAGCCCGAACTGGAAGCTATCAAGCCAATGAAAGCAGTTTTCGAAAAATCGTATGTGGCTAATTTAGATGGTAAAAATGTAAAAAAAGCTGCTACCAAATATGAGCTGGCAATGGCTTTGATTGATGATATTGAAAATTTTAAAACAGTCAATGATTGTAGCAGGGTGGTGATTGTATGGTGTGGCAGTACAGAAAAATATATTGAAGTTTCGGATGTACATACTACCATTGAAGCTTTTGAAAATGGATTGAAAAATAATGACGACCGTATTGCACCAAGCATGATTTATGCGTATGCTGCTATTAAAATTGGTGTTCCGTTTGCTAATGGTGCACCTAATCTTACCTGCGATATACCGGCATTATTAGACCTGGCAAGAGAAACCAATACACCAATAGGTGGTAAGGATTTTAAAACCGGGCAGACCCTGATGAAAACAATTGTGGCGCCTGGCCTTCATGCAAGGGCATTGGGTGTAAGGGGATGGTTCTCTACAAATATACTTGGCAACAGGGATGGTTATGTGCTGGATAATCCTGAAAATTTTAAAACAAAAGAAGTATCTAAACTGAGTGTATTAGATGAAATTTTTAAACCGGAACTCAACCCCGAATTATATGGAGAGTTGTATCACAAAGTACGGATCAACTATTATCCACCGCATGGCGATAATAAAGAGAGCTGGGATAACATTGACATCTTTGGATGGTTGGGATATGGCATGCAGATAAAGATCAATTTTCTTTGCAGGGATTCTATTCTTGCAGCACCAATTGTGCTGGATCTTGCTTTGTTTCTTGACCTGGCAAAACGTGCCGAGATGAGTGGCATACAGGAATGGTTGTCATTCTATTTCAAATCGCCCCAAACTTTGCCGGAGCTGGCTCCAGAGCATGACATCTTTAAACAATTAATAAAATTACAAAATACACTTCGCCACATGATGGGAGAAGATTTGATTACTCATCTTGGCTTAGATTATTACCAGGAACTGGTAGAATCTTTATAATGCAATTACATAAAATAATAGCATCTGTTGCCGGTGTGGGATATATGAGAGGCGGTGGCTCATTCGCTGCAATTATTTACTGTATTGTATGGTTTTTGTTACCTGCCGGGTACAGCCAATCTTTGTGGCAGGTAGTAATTACTTTTATCATAATAGCAATTGGTGTATGGAGTGCTGATAAAGTAGATGCCATTTGGGGAAAAGACAGCAGCAGGGTGGTGATAGATGAAGTGGCAGGCATGGCAATTACTTTACTTTTTGTACCTGCCAATATTTTTTTTTTATTAATCGGCCTGGTACTTTTCAGGTTTTTTGATATTGTAAAACCTTTGGGCATCAGGCGTATGGAAAAGTTGCCAAAAGGATGGGGAGTAATGGCAGACGATGTTTTAGCAGGGATATATTCATTGGTTGTAATGCAGTTGATCATTTTGTTTCAATTATTTGCAACAGCAAAATAGCAAAGCGATGAAAACATTTATGAAGGCTAATGCGGCTTCGGTGATAGCAAGCTTTTGTGATTACCTCTTTACAATTATACTGAAAGAGTTATTGAATGCTGATGCTGCAGTGGCAAGTATTTGTGGTACAACGGCTGGAGGTATCATCAATTTTTTTATCTGCCGGCACTGGGTTTTCAATGCACACAATTCAAGCATTCATTTTCAGGGCAAACGATACCTGGCTGCATGGGCTGGAAACCTATTCTTAAATTCCCTTGGGGTTTATGTTTTGATAAAATATGCAGGGCTTAATTATATAATATCAAAAGTTATTACTTCAGTAACCGTTGCTGTTGCTTACAATTATCCGTTACAAAAAAAATATGTTTTTAAAAATAATCAATACTAAAATTACCAGGGCTGCAATCAATAAATGCATACTGCTTTTGTTGATGCTGGCATGCAATACCTTTTTTGTGCAGGCACAAACTGTGGTAAAAGGTTTTGTAAGAGATGCTATCACAAAACAGCCAATGCCATTTGTAACCGTGGTATTTAAAGATGGCCGGGGTATATCTACAGGAGATGACGGCAGCTATTCTGTTGAAACAAACAACTCTAAATTGAATGCACTTGTTTTTACTTATGTAGGATATGTAGCGGTTACCAAAAAAATAAATCCAGGCACCGAACAAACCCTTAATATAGATCTGGAAATGACTTCTTCAATGAAAGAAGTGGTGGTAAAAAGAGGAAGGGGCAAATACCGCAACAGGAACAACCCGGCAGTAGAATTGATTGATAAAGTAATTGAAAATAAAGAGAAGAACAAAATAAGCTCTTATGATTATGTACAGTATGAGCAGTATGAAAAATTAGCATTGTCTCTGGCCAACAAGCCCGAAAAGTTAATGAAGAACAGGCTGTTTAAGAACTACAAATTCATCATGGAAAATGTGGATACCACCACACTTGAAGGCCGCTCCATGCTGCCCATCTACATAGAAGAAAAATTATCCAAAAATTATTTACGCAAAAACCCCGGGGCACAAAAAGAATATGTGCTGGGAGAAAAGAAAGTAAACTATGGTGAATTTCTCGATAATGCAGGCATCAGCTCTTACCTCAATTCATTGTATGCCGACATCAATATCTACGACAATAATATCGCTTTATTGAACCAGCAGTTTTTAAGTCCCATTGCAGGCATTGCCCCTGCCTTCTACCGTTATTTTATCATTGATACCACAGAGCTGGATGGTATTAAATTGATACGCTTAAATTTCACCCCCAAAAATCCGAATGATCTTATTTTCAGGGGTACCATGTTTATTACGCTGGATGGTAATTATTCCATTCAGAAAATTGACATGACCATCAGTAAAAAAGCCAATCTTAACTGGACAAAAGAACTAAAAATAAAACAGGATTTTGAAAAGGGATTAGATGGAAGATACCATGTTATTAAAAGTGATATGCTTACTGAATTTGCTTTGGTAAACAGTTCTACCGGAGGCATGGTGGGTGAAAGACTAGTGAGCTTTAAAAACTTTTTAATAAATCAACCTGCTGCTGATAGTATTTATCAGGGCAAAGATATAGTGAACCAGGTAAGTGCCGCTTCTGCTACAGACAGTTTTTGGATTAAGGAAAGACATAAACCACTTTCAAATGTAGAAGCCAAAGCTTATAATAATATTGACAGCCTGCATAATATGCGGTCTTTCAAAACAGTTATGACTGTGGCTACAGCACTTTTTACAGGCTACATTGTATTGGGTGATTATGAAATAGGAAATACCAACACCTTTTACAGTTTCAATCCTGTAGAAGGTTTCAGGCTGAGGGTAGGAGGAAGGAGTACAATGAAACTTAATCCTAATTTTTACACCGATCAATACATTGCTTATGGTTTTAAAGACCAGCAATTCAAATATGCTCTTTCGGGTACTTATTCATTCAATGGAAAATCAATTTATTCTTATCCATTACACTACCTGAAAATAGGGTATCAGTATGATATGAAAATTCCCGGGCAGGAACTGCAGTTTGTGCAGGAAGATAATTTCCTGTTGTCTTTTAAGAGGGGCAATAATGATAAATGGATTTACAATAAAACTTTTAAAATAGATTATACCAGGGAGTTTGGTAAAAATTTTACTTATTCTTTTGGATTTAAAAGAAATAATCAAACTCCGGCAGGCGCTATTACCTATCAAAAACCAGGGTTTGGGGTCAATGAACTCGTACATGATTTAACAACGTCGGAATTGTCAGGAGAAATAAGATGGGCTCCCAATGAACAATTTTACCAAGGCAAAAATTTCAGGATACCTATCATTAATAAGTTCCCCATTTTTAAGTTGAGGTATATTGCAGGAATCAAGGGTTTGATTGGTGGCGAATACAATTACCAGAACCTTAATTTCTATTCTGAAAAGCGGTGCTATATGTCGCAGCTGGGTTATACCGATGTTACACTCGAAGGCGGTTATATCTTTGGACAGGTTCCCTTTCCATTGCTTACCACACACCGGGCCAACCAGACTTATGGCTATCAGCTTGGTTCTTACAACCTCATGAACTTCCTTGAATTTGTAAGTGATAAATATGCAGCGGCAAATTTTGATGTACATTTCAATGGTTTTTTCTTTAATAAAGTACCCCTGTTAAGAAGGTTGAAATGGAGAGAGGTTGCCAGCGCAAAAATTCTGTATGGCAGCCTGAGAGATGAAAACAACCCTGCTTTTAATAATAAATTATATAAGTTTCCTGCTGATTCTATTACAGGACAAACTTCTACCTTCACTTTAAATCACGGGCCTTATATTGAAGTAAGTATTGGTGTTGCCAATATATTTAAACTGATCAGGGTTGATTTAATAAGAAGGCTTACTTATCTTGATAACCCGTATGTAACCAATTGGGGCCTGCGGTTCAAAATGAAGTTTGAATTTTAATTGATAATTAATAAAAATAAATGCCAAAGGAGCGGCTTAGAGATAAGCTTCAACAAACGATTTATCTTGCTATCAACCCACTCGTAAAGGGTTTGATAAAGATTGGCTTTACACCAAACTTGGTCACCGTTACAGGGCTGGTATTGAATATCGGTGTTGCTGTTATTTTTATTATTGGTGCAGAGGAAGGCAACCGGGGCGATCTTTCGTATGTAGGCTGGGCTGGTGTGTTGATACTGGTTGCCGGATTGTTTGATATGCTGGATGGACAGGTGGCAAGGCTGGGAAATATGAGTTCAACATTTGGTGCATTATTCGATTCGGTGCTTGACAGGTACAGCGAACTGATCATGTTTTTGGGCATCTGTTATTACCTGATAGCCCATCATTATTTTATCAGTTCTTTATCTGCTTTTATTGCCATGATAGGTTCTATGATGGTGAGTTACACAAGAGCAAGAAGTGAAGGGCTTGGTATAGAGAATAAGGGTGGCGTAATGCAAAGGCCGGAAAGGGTGGTGCTGACAGGTATATCAGCAATAGCCTGTGGAGTTACCGGGCATTATATTGGTGGTGATTTTAAATACTACATTTCGCTTTTCCCGTTTCATATTTTTGAAACAATGTCAATATTCATCATCCCCATTTTTTTTATGGCGGTACTTACGAATATCACTGCACTGAAAAGGCTTTTTCATGCAAAAAAACAATTGGAAGGAAAGTAAGGCGAGGTGTGATAAAGAATATCGGTTTAAATAGTGTAGTTTTTACCAAACGTCTTTAATTTTGCATTGGCTCTTTATTGATAATGAGAAGTTGACTCCGCATTTTGGCAGCAGCAGGTTTCCAAAATAAAAAACGAAAAAAATGAAAAAGAATTACATTTCAAACAGCGAAGAATCAATAAAAATGTTCAAAAGCAGTTTGTTTGAAAGCTTATCAAAAGTGCATTTTTCTGTGCCGCTTTTTATTTATATACCGGTCATTTTTTTCTTTGGGTACAAAGCATTTGCAAATGATATTGGGCTGGCGGGATTTGCATTATTTTTTTTAATTGGCCTTGCAGTGTGGACCGCAACAGAATACCTGCTGCACAGGTTTATCTTTCATTATCATCCCACATCTGAATTTGGCAAGCAGATACATTTTATTGTTCATGGTGTACACCACGATTACCCAAGAGATAAAAAAAGACTGGTGATGCCGCCATCAGCCAGCATTCCATTGGCTACATTATTCTACTTTTTATTTTCATTATTTCTTCAGCAAAACCAGTTGTACGCTTTCTTTCCGGGTTTTTTGCTTGGTTATCTTGTTTACGATATGCTGCATTATGCGATGCACCACTATAATTTTAAATCGGGCATAATGAAAAAGATCAAGCAGCACCACATGCTGCATCATTATCAAAATCCAGAAAAAGGTTTTGGTGTAAGTTCTTCCCTTTGGGATGAGATACTCCGTTCTCAATTTCCTAATGCAACAAAAAAAGTGGATGACTTACAGGAGCACTAATTTGTATTCATCTAAAAATATTTTGTCTGCTGCCAGTGTCACCGTTTTATACCTGCTGGTATCTTATTTATTAATTGGGTTCAAAACAGACCAATTGATATTGGCAGGAATTTTTAATGTTTGTTATTTTCTTTCTGCCATCACCCGTAAGTTTATCCTCGGCTTTTCCATCTTCATTGTGTACTGGATCATCTTCGATTACATGAAGGCTTTTCCAAATTATAAATTTAATGCAGTACACATACAAGATTTATACAACAATGAAAAATTGCTGTTCGGTATTGGTGCCGGCAGCAGCAGGATTACACCAAACGAATTCTGGATAGCCAATCAAAACAGTTTCCTGGATGTGATGACAGGCATTTTTTATTTGTGCTGGATACCAGTACCACTTGCCTTTGCGGCTTATCTTTTTTTTAAGGATAAAAAACTGTTCCTTCAATTTGCACTCACATTTGTTTTTGTAAACTTTATTGGCTTCATTATTTACTATGCTTACCCGGCAGCACCACCATGGTATATCCAGTTGAATGGTAATAATTTTATTGCCAATACAAAAGCTAATACAGCAGGGCTCGCCAGGTTCGACAGTTTTTTTAATGTTGTTGTTTTTACAAATCTTTATACCAAAGGTTCCAATGTATTTGCAGCCATGCCTTCATTACATTCTTCTTATCCGCTGATTGTGCTTTATTATGGAGTAAAGAAAAAAGTGAGGAGCCTGATGGTGGCAGTGTTTGCAGCGGTGATGCTGGGGATATGGTTTGCGGCTGTTTATACAAGCCATCACTATGTGCTGGATGTGCTGGCAGGGATTATTTGTGCTGGCATTGGAATAGTTTTATTCCAAAAGGCTTTATTAAAAAATACATTGTTCAACAAGCTGCTTGAAAAATATCGTACCGTAATTTCCTGATACATCTGTGCTTACTACAATGCACACAAAGGAGGAGTTCAGCCAGTTTGAAAATATTATCTGTTTTATTGAAGATTATACTGATGGCAAGCTTGATTGTTTATTCAGATAACTCTCTCTTTAACTTTAAAAAATTCTTCGTAAGTATTATTTTGGCAACCATAAGAGTTTATTTTTTTTATTAAAACTTTAAGTATAGTTATCAGGTAAAACTTATTGTTTAATGATCATGATATTGAGTGCCGGTGCATAACTATTGCTTGGAGAACCCAGGTAAGTATCATATTTGTATTGTATAAACCATCTTTGAGCCGCAAAGTCATATGTTGCATAACTTTGATAATTTTTATTATTCTGATAAAACCCAATAAATGAATAAATGATGATGGCTGTTGGGTCGGCATTGCACAATGGATTTTCTATTCTTATTGAAACTATACCATCTGGTTCACCTGGGGTGCCGGTAAAATTATCATATAAATATCCATCAGCATTGGCATTGTTTTTTTGTGTTGTCATTTGATACACTACACGTTGCTCTGTATTCTTCACTCTTATTGCACCGTCAATGATTAATGCGTCTGCACCATTTGTTCCAGTGGCTTTAATGGCAAATTGTGGTATCAATAAATTAGCCGTTGGTCCATTTGCATTAACAGTTAAGCCTGAATAATTACCACCGGCTTGTGCTACTGTAAGTTTTGTATTTGCACTGAATACAGATGTACCAATAGCTACATTGCCACCATACTGATTAATGGTGAGATCACCGTAAGTGCTGCCGGAAAGTTTAGTTGCCTGTATATAACCATAGCCATTTGTTTGTGCTGTTATACCCATCTCAAGAGCAGTGTATCCTCCCGAAGCCCGGTTGGTTCCAATCAGCAACGCCCCCGCCCCGTTGGGGTTAATGTGCAATGCCGTTTGGGGAGTAGTGGTGCCCATGCCAATATTACCGGCATCCGTAATGCTCATTCTTTCCTTCAAACTATTTCCTGAAGTAGACGTAAATGTAAACAAGCCAAGTCTTGCAATGTTGGTGGCTTCGCCGATCGTTTTAATAGCACCAGTATAAGGCAGTGCACCTGTGCCCGTTTTAAAGTACAAAGCTGTACTCACATTGGTATTTAGTGTTTGCGTATTCTCAAATATTGCAACAGCACTATCTGTGTTTGTAACATGAAATTTTGCCTGTGGTTTAATATTACTGATGCCAACTTTTCCATCATCTGTTATACTCAATCTTTCAAGTAATCCATTTGCGGCAAAAGCGGTGTAAGTAAACAAACCAAGCCTTGCAGCCCCAGTGCCTTCACCAATTGTTTTTACTGCACCTGTATAGGATAGTAAACCGCTGCCAGTTTTAAAATACAATGCATTGCTTACATTAACATTCAATATTTGCGTATTCTCAAATATTGCAAGGGCACTGTCGTTTTTTGCAACATGCAGTTTCATTAAAGGATTGATGGTGCCGATACCAATATAGCCATTGTCGGCAACACTCAACCTTTCAAGCAACTGGTTGGGTGAGGTTGAAGTATAACTAAATAGTCCAAGCCTTGCAGTACTGGGGCTTTCACCAATGGTTTTAACCGCACCTGTATAAGTATATGATCCACTGCCTGTTTTAAAATACAACGCATTGCTTACCCCGGAAGTAAGACCTGTTGTATTCTCCAGCAAAGCTACCGCACTATCGGTGCTGGAAACATGCAGCTTCATTAAAGGATTAATATTACCAATGCCAACGTTTTGAGCAAAGCAGACCGCATTAAAAACTACCAGTAATGCTGTGAAAAAAAAGTACTTTTTCATGTGTTTGATTGATGGGTTGTTTTATATAAGTTTATTCATTTTGAAGGTAAGGATAAAAATCAGGCCTGTTATTAAAATCAACAGGTGAATGGTAAAAAATGAATACTGTACTGCTTTGAAAAAACCTGTATACCTGTTTGTAAAGAACCAAGCAATTGCACACCCAATCATTATAAGTTCCAGGCTCAATACTACAAATTCTCTTTGCTCAAATATGTGTTGTTGAATTCGTAATTGTTTTTGCAGCCAGTAAATGATAATGAATAATCCTGCAGCCATGTTTAAGACAGTTACTAAAAAAAGAAAGCGCCCGATAATGATGCCGGCAATACCAACAGCAAGATGTATTATTATTAACAGTATGAAAACAAAAACGACGTACTGATCTGCTTTACTCATTATTTTTATTTTGTTTCAAGTGCTTTCATTCTTTGTTCCAGGCTTTCTAATTTTTTTGTTTGTTCTTCTTTCAGATTTTTTATATCTTCTTTCAATGATTCGATTGTTGCCTGTTGCTCCTGCACTGCTTTTACCAATGGCACCACAAACTCTGCATACCTCAATCCATATAATCCATTTACATCAACAGGTTTTGTTACGCCACTAAAGTTGTAGCCGACATTATCGGCGGCAGCAGAAACATCTTGTGCAATAAAGCCACTGAATTTTATTTTTTCAATATCATACTTGCCTTCCCAATTGGAAGTATCAGGTTTATCTTTATCGAATGCCATTTCATTTTGCCGGTGAATATTCAAATTGTAGGTAACGGGTTTTAATTGAGTAATGAATGTTAATCCTGGTACATTCTCTTGTATGTTATCTTTAATACGGCGGTCACTAAAAATGGATGTATTAACCTGTCCCCAAATTTTTGTGACTGAGGTATTACCCAATTCTACAGAGTTACTGATACTGAAAGCTGCGCCAGTATTATACCCTATTGCAGTCCAATTATTAAGAGTTGCAGCAGACTTGTATGCTGCATAACCTATTGCTGTATTAAAATTTCCACTGGTAGAGTATTGGGCGTAACTACCTAAAGCTGTATTGCTTGATCCTGACATTAATTTTGCAGATTCAAAACCAATGGCGGTATTATAAGTTCCGGAGGGATCCGTGTATAAAGCTTTACTTCCAAAAGCAGTGTTGTTGGATTGACTATTATTATATAAACTGCTGTCACCGGTTGAAACGTTGTTGTGCCCAAGCTGGTTCGTTGTTAACGCTTCGGTGCCAATTGCAATATTACTGTACCCATTAGAATTTTTAAATAAACTTGCTCCACCAATAGCAATATTATTACTGCCGGAATAATTTGCTGCCAGTGTTCCGGCACCAATTCCAATATTAGAATTTCCGTTTCTGTTATTATAAAGTGAGTTAACCCCGTTAGCAATATTGTCATATCCTGTGTTGTTGTCAGCAAGTGCATTAAATCCGATGGCAATATTGTATAAACCTGTAGTGTTGTTTTCTAAAGTGCCAAATCCTACTCCTACATTTCCGCTGGCAGTGGTATTTGCCATAAGCGAATAATTACCTACAGCTATATTTCCATTGCCTGAAGTGTTATTTAATAAAGCACTTACGCCAACAGCACAATTATTGGCGCCAAATGTATTTTGTGATAAAGCATTTGCGCCCAATGCACAATTTGCTGTGCCCACTCCGTTTGTAAATAAGGCTTTATAACCTACAGCTGTATTCATATCTGGAAGCTCTCCTGCATACCCGGCACCAAATTCTAATGAGCCGTTATTGAATAAGGCACTGTCTCCAACGGCAACATTTTTATTTGGTGCAGTTATCGTACCGGTAAAATTGCCACCGGTATATAACGCTGCAGTACCTATTGCTACATTATTTTTTGAAGCAATGTTTCTTCTCATTGCACCCAAACCTATTGCAACCAGTGAGCTTGCAGAATCAATAATGCCAGCCGATGCACCATTTATTTTAAACCTGATTGGCTGGGCATCGGTAGTACCAATAAAATTTGCTGAAGTGGTTCCTGCATTGCCGTTTAAAGTCCATGAAGTATTGAAGGATGAATTATTGATCATAATCCAGTTGGTGCCATTGTAATAATGAAAACCGATACTATCAGGCCCGGTTTGATAAACCATTAAACCAACAGCTGGTATTGGTATAATATTTTTCTGAGCCTTTGTCATTCTGGGAATTAAAAAACCTTTGGTGGTGCTGCTTACATCCAGCATGGCACTGGTATCGGGCTGTGTACCATTGTCGTTGATGGCAATGTTTTGAGCAAACACTGCAGTTATTATTGTTAACTGCATCAATACCAGGAACAGCATTTTCTTTTTCATAATAATAATTTTAGATGAACATGTTGATCATGTATCATCGTTTGGAAACAACAATTTCTTTTGTCAGTATTTTTTTATCTTGCCCGGTAATTTGTAAAACATATATGCCGGCTGATAAATAAATAGCTGGCTTAATTGTATAGTCATTTGTTGAACCAATGCATTGAATGGAGTTTTCATAAACCGTTTGGCCAGGTTGGCTTACCAGTTTTATTAAATATTTTCCAACCGGGGAATTGTTCATTTTAAAATGAATGATATTATCCTTAACCGGGTTTGGATAAACAGTTACTTGCTGAGATGTATTGCCCCCCGGGATTGGAGTGGGCAATCGTTTTACCTGTTTAAACACAATATGAAAGCGGCCTGGGTTAGATGAAGCTGCATTACTATCTAACTTAAAATCATAAACAGAAACATTTTTTAAATCAATGGCGGTGCTGCTGTTTAAATAAGCATCTTCAAGCCATGCCTGCAAACCATGCACATGAATATTTTCCGGGAGCACCTGCAGTTGATATTTGCGTTGTGTAGTTTTAGTGAGTTTTAAAAAGAGCGTATCATCTGTATGCAAAGGTTTTCTTCGTTCTGCGGTTAACATTTTTGTATTTCTTACCAGGCCGATGTTCTCATTGATGTTCGTGAATTTCATGGCATCATCCCTGTCAACACTGTCTCTGTATATTGCGTTGCATTCCAGCAATACTTCGTCTGCTAAAATAATGGAACCATCTGTTTCTTTTTTATTCAGCAGTATCCTTATTGTTTGTATTTGACTTTGAAGAGGGGAGGATGGCCTGAATAAAGTATTATTGTTACCTGCAGACTTACATGTTTCTGCAAAGCTTATTCCTGTACTTCCGTTAGAAATAGTTTCTACAAAAAAAGCCTGGCTTGATTGTATATGTTTATTCTGCAGACATGAACCCACAGACTTTGTATAGACACCATCATTATCCAAATCATCCAGCATAACATACCCGCCTACCACATTTAATGCAGGATCCCAAACATAAAAACGTTTAACCAAATTATTCCTGCTGATTGAATTAAAATCAACAGGCGATGCAAAGGGATTACCAATTAAAGTATATCCACCACCTACACTTGATGCTGAAAAATTTTGTGTGCCCACCTGCAACTGTCCATTGCTGCTGAGTGTGGTAATATTTGTATTGGGAATATAAAAATTATTAAAATTCCTGTCGCCTCTTACAAATAAAAAATAGCCTGCATTATCAGCGCTGCCTGAACTGCCCGGTGAAAGCGGAACATGTGTATTTAAAATTGGGACTAATGCCTGTGAGGCATAGTCCCATGTTTTCATGGAAGAATTATTCTGGATACTTACATCTAATCCGTTTCCACCAGCACCAGTTGGATTAGGACCTGATACGTATGTGTTCAAACCAGCAGCATACACAGCTTTGTTTTGCCAGGTATTAAAAATTGAAGGGGTATTGTTTAGGGGAGATGTTACCAATCGCCATGACCTTTTTGCAGGGAAATATCTTTCAACGGTTGTGTTGCCAATAATATTTGAAGCAGCAGGAACTACATCCACCCTTGCAGTTAAACTGCTGTTTGATTTTAATGTGAGATTGCCTTGTGCATATAATATTCCTCCATACACACCCAATACATTTCTTACAGCAACAGCAGATTTTAATGTAGTGCTGAATGCTGTTTTATTCACCGTTAAATTATAAAGTGTTGTTGCTTGTGTGCCTGCTACATAAGAAAAGCTGCTGTCTTTATGTCCATTGAATTGTACTGTTCCCAAATCATCCAATACAGTACCGTTATTTATTAATGCTGCATTTTTTACAACAAGAAATACAGCCCCGTTCATGATTAACTGACTGCGTGGGTTTACAGTAATGGATTGTGCCTGTATTATAAATGGAGCAGATAAAAAAAAACTAAAGGGTAAAATGAACTTCATGGAATTAAGCTGTCTCATTTTTTATTTTCTCTATTGCTGATTGTGGTTGATTATTTTGCTTTTTGCTGAAGCACTTCTATTGCAGACTGTAATTTTTTTATTTCTTCCATCATCATTTTATTTTGTGCATTGGATACTTCAATTTGTTGTTGCTGCTCCTGCACCGCTTTTACCAGCGGCACTACAAACTCCGCATAAGCAAGAGAATAATGATCTTTATCATTTTGCGGTTTGTGTACAGCATCAAAATTGTAACCGATGCTTTTTGCAGCTTCCTCTACCTGTTGGGCACTAAAGCCACTACATAAAGTGTTTTCTCTTTCTGCTATTGTTGCTTGTTCTTTGCTGAACATACTATTGGCTGCATCGCCATAAACAAACTGATTGAGTTTCTTTATATCGAGATTATATACAATCGGTTGAAGCTTTAAAATAAAATCGAGGCCATGTGTTGAAGGCAATACATTTTTCTTGAAACGGATATCACTGAGGTTGTGCCAGAATGTATAGCCGCCAATATCATTTACCAAACTATTTCCTATTTGCACCTGGTTGCTTGCAGTAAAAGTGGCTGTTCTTCCCAGTGCTGTGGAATTAGAAAATGTTCCGCTGCCATTGGCAGGTCCTGCATCAGTACCAAGTGCTGTATTATTATCACCTGTGGTTTCATATTTTAAAGCCTGGAATCCCAATGCAACATTCGCCTGTCCTGTTGTGGCTCCGGACAGACTGTTCCATCCCATTGCAGTACTCCAGTTACCTGTTGCGTTTCCTAAACTATTTTTTCCTACCGCAATATTAAAACCGCCGGCACTGTTAGTGAATAATGAAGCAACACCAACGGCAATGTTATCGCTGCCGGATGTATTGGACACCGCAGCATTAAATCCAATAGCAACATTTCCGCCGCCATTGTAATTATTTCCCAATGCCGAAGAACCTATTGCAGTATTGTTGTTTCCATTGTAATTACTCTGCAAGGCTGATACTCCAATGGCAGTATTATCGTAACCATCATTATTATTTTGTAATGCAGATGAACCAACCGCAGTTAAATAAGCACCTGATATGTTGTTGAGTAATGAGAACGCTCCAACGGCAGTATTGGCACCCGTTTTATTATAAAAGAGAGCGGAGTCTCCAATGGCAACACTGTGGTTGCCGGATACGTTGCTATACAAAGCGCCTGTTCCTGCTGCAACATTGCCCCTGCCAATTTGATTGCTGTACAAACTACCATTTCCCATGGCTGCATTATCATTGCCACTTGTATTTTGATACAAAGCTTCTTCACCAACAGCAGTATTATCATTGCCGGCAATATTATTGAGTAGAGTATTCCAGCCAATAGCGGCGTTTCCACTTCCTGTTTTATTTAAAGTTAAAGACTGATGACCAATTGAAGTATTAAAACCGCCTGTAGTATTTGCACTTAATGCGTCATTGCCAACAGCAGTATTATTAGAGCCTGATGTATTCTGGTTTAATGCCCTGAAGCCAGTTGCGGTATTATAATCTCCATCAATATTATTTGATAGTGCATATACACCGGAAGCCGTATTGTAATTTCCGATTGTATTTTTATTTAAAGAAAAGCTGCCAATGGCAGAATTACTATTACCTGTAGTATTAGACTTCAAACTATAACTACCTATACCTGTATTGGAAAAACCATCTGTATTAGAGGTTAATGTTTTTATGCCAACTGCAGTATTAAAACTACCAATTGTATTTGCAAATAAAGCTTTGGAACCAACGGCGGTATTATTTATTGCATCTGTATTTTGCGTAGCACCCACACCGTTATTGTATAATGCTGAATCACCAATGGCAACCAGATTAGACAGTGTGGTATTACTCTTTAAAGAATTTGTACCAATTGCTACATTGCTGTAGCCAGATGTATTATTACGTAGTGCATTGTATCCATTGGCAGTATTACTGTTGCCGGTAGTGTTTAATAATAAAGTATTGCTGCCAATAGCATTATTAAAAGAACCGGTTGAATTAGAAAATAATGCATTAACGCCTTGTGCTGTATTATATGCACCACTGGAATTAAAATGCATCACTTCAGCACCGCTTGCTGTATTAAAATCGCCTGTGGTATTTTGTGTCAGCGAATTAAAGCCAACTGCTGTATTAGACCCACCAGTTGTATTAGTATAAAGAGACTTTGAACCAATTGCTGTATTGCTGGTTCCTTCACTTGAAGAAGCTGCTGCACCCACACCGTTGTTAAATAATGCTGAATCACCAACCGCCACTAAGTTAGACCTGTCTGTATTTTTCTGCAAAGCATCCACACCAACCGCTACATTACTGTAACCTGTTGTATTGAAAAAAAAACTATGGTAACCAACCGTTGTATTACTGCTGCCCGTGGTATTGTTTGCAAGTGAGCCCAAGCCAATGGCGGTATTTCCAGAACCGGTGGTATTGTTTACAAGGGCATTGCCACCAATACCAACATTGCCTGAACCAATGTTGTTAATACCTGCACTTAATCCAAAAAAAGTTTCACCGCCAGTATCTATATATCCTGCCGGAAAATTATTTACCCTAAATTTCAATGGCTTGTTATCAGTTGTACCGATAAAATTATTGGCAATACTGGTGCCGCTGTTGCCCATTAATGACCAGCCAGCTGCAGCGCTGTTGTTGGTAGAAAGTTGAAGCCATGCAGTGCCATTCCAAAAATAATAACCTGGTGTAACTGCGGATACACCTGCACCTGCATTGGCAGTGTTGTAAATAAGTAAAGAAGTTGCCGGTAAGGGAATGGTTGTAATATCTGCAGTACCGGTCAACGCAATTCTTGGTAATAAAAAACCTTTATTGGTTGCAGTTACTTCCAGCCTTGCACTTGTACTGGGTGTGTTGGTGCCAATGCCTACATTCTGTGCATAGAGTAATGCAGGTATGCAAATCAAAATAAGGATCGTTAGTTTTTTTATCATGCTGGTTAATTTTTATAGTAAAGAATCTATTTCAATCAAAATCTGCAACAGCTTTCCTTTTTGCAAATCATCACCAAAAAATTTTATTGCTGCAGGCACTATCATTTTCTTTTCTTTATTAAAGGAGACATGCATTGCCCTGTTAATATGGTTGGGCATAAAAACAAACTGCAGCCATTGTGAAAAATCTTTTCCATTATACAGCACCTTTTCTTCAAAATCATTTACCCAACCCGGCACTTCCTTTTGCCAAAGCCCGGTGGCTTTCATTTCAAACTCCAGCTCTCTCATTTTGTATGTAACAGTGTTTTCAGTTTCCTTCATGGTCTCTTATTGATTTGGTAAAACTATTCCTATATGGCAGAAGCCCACAGCAGTATTGAGGCAAGTGCTGCAACCGTTTATGCAACGTGTTGCTGTACCGTTCAATCAACTGATGCAATTAGGGAACGGTGTATTCTATTGAGGGAAAAAAACCAGATGGGCAACATATTAGTTTACATTTGAAAAAAATCATTTTGATTTCCCCTAAAAAAATAATTGACTTTTTATGGATATGCCTTTGTATCGGGGTTCATTATTCCTATGCCCAAAACACAGATTATATTTTTAAGCACATCACTGTAAATGACGGTTTAATCAGTAATAATGTAACTGCCCTTTACCAGTGTAAAGATGGCTTTATGTGGATTGGTACACAGTCAGGATTGCAACGGTATGATGGCACAAGGTTTAAAAATTACCGGGCAGATATAAGGGACACTACCGCATTGCAAACAGACTGGATAAGTTCCATTTTTGAAGACAGTAAAAAAAGATTGTGGATTGGCACAGACCATGGGGCACCTTATATCCTTAACAGGGCAACCGGGAAATTTTATAATTACAATTTACATGCGCCTGCAGATAACAAAATTTATGGCACCTGGCATTTTGCAGAGGACAGGAAAGGGAATATATGGCTGGCAGGACATGAAGGTTTTTTTAAACTGGACACAGCAATTAACCAGTTTGTAAAATGGAATACAATATTTGGGTTGTCAAAAAACACAAAGACCAGTGATTTGACAATTGACAACAACGATAACGTCTGGCTTTGTACAAGTGACGGCATCTGCTTCTATGACGCAACTGAAAAAAAACTTTACAATAGGTTATACAACCCTGCACATAATCCAATATTTGGTATAAAAGATAATATTGCCAATGCAGTTATCAGGGCAAATGATATGTGGCTAAGCTCAGGGGATGAACTGATTTACAGGTTTGAACTGTCAACCAAAAAAGTAAACTCATTTAGTTTTGATGTGCGGTCACCCAAAAAAATGGAGCCGGGATTAAAAAAAGAAAATTTGGGTTTGGTATATGCACTTCAAAACGGGCAAATTATAATTCCACTGACTAAGGGAGGGCTTGCCTATTATCATCCGGAACAGAAAAATTTCAGCATCATTTACCCAGACAACTCAAAGCCATACACTTATCACGCTCAAAGCGCCAGTGCACAGGTTTTGCAGGATAACGAGAATAATATTGTGATTGGCAATAATGCCGGTGTAAATATTTATAATCCCCGAAAGCAATTATTTTTCACCCATGGCCTGGATATTGGTGATAAGAAACTTTTTCCAAAGACTACTGCAAATGATTTCCTTGAAATGCCGGATGGCAATATCCTGGTTGGTTATTATGATGTAAAGGGAGGTATTGTAAAAACAGACAGTGCTTTTGAATTGAAGCAGCATTATTTAATGAAAGAAAACGGCAATGAAAATTCAAAGCTTAATATGGTATGGACTTTTTTCAGGGATGAAAAAGGAATTGTTTGGGCACCCAATCAAAAAAAAACGGTTTTAAAATTAAACACACTGAGTGATAAGCTGTATGAAGACAAAGATACTTTACTGACAGGTTGTATTAATACTATAAAACAGGGGGATAGCGGAGATGTATGGGTTGGACATTGGTCAAAAGGGCTTGGCAGAATAAACCAGGACAAACACAGACAGAAATTTTATACTTCATTTCTTTACTCAGCTGCATCCACAGCAAAGAGGGTACACAGTATTTTAGTGGATACCGATAAGATTTGGGCAGGCACTTTTCAAGACGGCCTGCAGGTGTTTGATAAACATACCCAAAAATTTAGCGAGGCATTTAATGTTAATGAAAAAGATAAAAATTCTATCAGCAGCAATACCATTCTGGATATTCTACGGTATAGTAAAGATACTTTGATACTGGCAACAGAAATGGGTGTCAATATTTTTGACACCAGAAAGAAACTTTTTACGGTTATCACTGCAAAAGACGGGCTGCCCAACAACATTGCATTGGGTTTAATGCTGGATGCCCGTTCCAATTTATGGGTGGTGTGCAGCGAAGGGTTGTGCAAAATCAATATGACCAGTTTTTCCATCACCCGCTATGATATGAATGATGGTATCATTGATAATACTTTTAGCGGTAAAATTTACGGACTCAAAAATGGTAAAGCCCTTATTGCTGCTTCTAAAAGCTTTATTTCATTCAATCCTGCGGAGTTTGCAGTATCCATGGCGCCTGCTGATGTATCAATTACGGGGTTACGTGTTTTTGAAAACGAAATGGCAGTAGATTCCTTATTAAAGAATCAAGAGCCACTGCAGCTTTATTACAAAGAAAACTCTTTGCGGATAGAATTTGCATCACTTGATTTCTGGAACCCCCGCAGTATAAATTATTTTTACAAATTAAATGGAATTGATAAGGACTGGATAGCTGCAGATAAAAATAATGTGGCCATATATAACCAGCTAACCAATGGTGAATATATTTTTGAAATAAAATGTGCCAACAAAGATGGTATTTATTGTAAAGCTGTAACGCAGTTAAAAATCATTATCAAACCACCCTTTTGGAAAACCTGGTGGTTTATACTTTCCGTAACAATGCTAAATGCCATTCTCATATTTTGGTTAATAAAATGGCGAGAAAAAAATATTAAAACAATTGAGGAAGAGAAATTAAAAGTGCAGCAGTTGAATGCGGCACAATATAAAAGCAAACTTGAGCTGGAGCAGATCATCAATTATTTTTCTTCTTCCTTAATCGATAAGAATACGGTGGATGCAGTGTTGTGGGATGTGGCAAAAAATTTAATAGGACAATTGGGTTTTGAAGACTGTATGATGTATTTATGGAATGCCGATAAAACTAAAATGCTGCAACAGGCTGGTTACGGTGCTAAAGATTCAATTGAAGAAATAGAGAAACAATATTTTGATGTAAGCCCCGGCGAAGGGGTGGTGGGATATGTAATGCAAACAAAAGAAGCAGTGCTAATTCCTGATACGTCAAAAGATAACCGCTACCGTGTGGATGATATTGCAAGGCTGAGTGAAATAACAGTCCCTGTTATTTATAATGATGAATTACTCGGTGTGATAGACAGCGAACATCATCAAAAAGATTTTTTTACGCAGCAGCATCTTCATATCCTTAACACCATTGCGACATTAATGGGCAATAAAATAAAATCTATTGAGGCAGAACAATCGCTGCAGCAGACAAAAATGGAAATGCTGGGCATGAATGAGAAATTGTCGGAAGCCAAGCTGGAAGCACTCCGCAGCCAGATGAATCCACATTTTATTTTCAACAGCCTCAATGCCATACAGGAATGTATTCTTACCAATAAAGTGGATTCGGCTTATGAATATCTTTCCAAGTTTTCAAAACTGCAGCGCATGGTGCTCAACAATTCTGCAAAAGAGTTTATCACATTAAGCAGTGAAGTGGAAATGCTGCATCTCTATCTTTCTTTAGAGTCGCTGCGTTTTAGCCAATCGTTTACTTATACCATAACGGTGAATGATAATACAGATGAAGATGAAATAATGTTGCCTTCGATGATAATACAACCTTATGTGGAGAATGCAGTATGGCATGGATTGCGTAATAAGGCTGGTGATAAAATACTTTCTGTAACCTGCGAAGAAAAAGATGGCGAACTGGTTATTACTATTGACGACAATGGTATTGGAAGGGAGAGGGCTGCCATCATCAAAGCACAAAAACTCGGCAGCGATAAAACAGAATCAAAAGGAACTGTTTTGTCTGCCCAAAGATTAAATATTCTTGCATTGCAGTACAAAGCCAGTATTCATCTTGAAGTAACAGATAAAGTGAATGAGGCAAATGAACCATTAGGTACAAGGGTTGTCATCAGGCTTCCATCAAATATTGAAACCATTAAACTATAGACATGTTACGCATTTTAATTGTTGACGATGAAGCAGCCGCAGGGAATATTTTAAAACTGCTGATAGAAAAATTTATTCCTTCACCAAAAGAAATTTACTATTGTGATACTCCTGAAAAAGCATTGGGATGTATAAAAGATTTTAAACCCAGCCTGGTAATGCTGGATATTGAAATGCCCAATATGAATGGTTTTGATTTTTTAAATCAGGCAACAGGCAGCGATTTTGATGTCATCTTTACCACAGCCTTTGATCAGTATGCCATCAAGGCAATCCGTTTCAGTGCATTGGACTATTTATTAAAACCGATTGACAATGTAGAATTGCAAAGTGCTGTTAACAGACATATCATTCGCCGTCAGTCGGCCTTGCCCCACCAGCAATTGCTGGTGAATAATCTTTTGTCAAACCTTCAGCAAAAAGCTCCTGAAAATTTTAAACTGGCTTTGTCCACCATGGAAGGCGTTTCATTTTTTGAACCTTCCTCCATACTTTATTGCGAAGCAGAAAATAATTACACCCGTTTTATTTTCAGCAACCACAAGCCCATTATTATTTCAAGAACGTTGGGTGAGTATGAAGAAATTTTAAGTGAACATGGTTTTGTAAGGATACATAAATCTTACCTGGTAAATAAAAAATACATTACTAAAGTGGACAGGGAAGGAATGCTGTGGATGATTGATGGAAAATCACTTTCAGTATCGAGGCGAAGAAAGGAAGCGTTGATGGAATTGTTGAAGTAATTTTTTTTGGGGCTCAATAAGGGAAATAATACGGAGTGCCTTTTTATGAAATTATTTCAAATGGTTGTTTTGTAACTAAAGGTTATCATCCGGTCACCACACTCACTTCCACCACAGGATTGTCATTTAAAAATACTGCCATTTCATCGTTCATCGTAAAGCCCCCACCCATAGTGTACATGCCTACTTTGTAATTATTCCGGCTGTCGTTGATATTTAGTTTCAATGTTGTTTTTCCAGGGTAAGCTTTCACATTGGCATCAATAAAATTTACAAAATCTTCATTTATAAATTGTGGCTGCACATCCAGTACCACTTGTTTTGTCAGTAATGGTTTTACGGTTTCCAGCAAATGTATTTTTGATAAACGGAATTCATATTGGTCGCTGTTGTACCTCGTTTTAAAACCACCTTCTACCAACACGATCATTCCTTTTTCTAAATAATTTGTGTACTTCACATAGTCTTCACTCCATAACATGAATTCGCTTTTGCCGCTGTAATCTTCAATGTTAAGGATACCAAAATTTTTACCTGTCTTGGTAAGCCGGTGCTGTGCATCTATCACCAAACCCGCCACCCTGAACTGTTTGGCAGGATTGGGGAAGGTATTGACGGCTGCTTTAAATTCAATGAAATCAGCCAGTGGGGTGATGTTGTAATGCCGCATTTCAAATTTAAAATTATCCAGGGGATGACCACTCATGTACATGCCGGTTACTTCCTTTTCATAATCCAGTTGAGTAACCAACGTCCATGGTTCACAGGGCAGTAATTTGGGTGGCACAATATCCGGCATCTGCATATCGCCAAATAAAGTGTTGGCAGAGTTGGCTGTCTGTGCCTGGAAAACATTACCAAACTTAATGACTTTATCCAGCGCCAGCACATCGCCGGGTGCCTGGTAAAAATATTGCGCCCTGGTAAATTCTTTAAAGCAATCAAAAGCTCCTGAGTAAATTAAACTCTCCAGCGATTTTTTACTAACGGCTCTTTGATTGGTTCTTTTTACCAAATCAAAAATTGATTTGTAATGTCCATGCTTTCCTCTTTCTTCAATAATATTTTCAATCGCATTTTCACCCACACCTTTCAATCCGCTGAAACCAAAACGGATCTCGCCTTTTTGATTCACAGCAAAACCATTTTGCGATTCATTGATATCCGGCCCCAGCACTTTTAATCCCATTCGTTTACACTCTTCCATAAAGAAAGTGATCTTGTCAATACTGCCTGCATGATTCAGCACAGCCGCCATGTATTCACTCGGATAATGTGCTTTTAAATATGCTGTTTGGTACGCTACAAAAGCATAACAGGTAGAGTGCGATTTGTTAAAAGCGTATTGTGCAAAAGCTTCCCAATCAGTCCATATTTTTTCAAGCTTGTCTGCAGGGTGCCCCTTTGCAGTGGCACCTTCTACAAACTGCACTTTCATTTTATTCAGTACAGCAATTTGTTTTTTACCCATTGCTTTACGCAACACATCCGCATCACCTTTACTAAAACCGGCAAGCTTTTGGCTCAGTAACATCACCTGTTCCTGGTACACTGTGATACCATAAGTTTCTTTCAGGTGTTCTTCCATGTCGGGTAAATCATATTGCACCTGTTTCTTTCCATGTTTGCGGTCAATATAATCTGGAATGTACGCCATTGGTCCTGGCCGGTACAGTGCATTCATCGCAATCAAATCATCAAACTTATCCGGTTTTAATTCCCGTAAATGTTTTTGCATGCCGGGGCTTTCAAACTGGAAGGTACCGTTGGTATCGCCCTGCTGGTAAAGCCTGTAGGCTTTTTCATCATCCAGCGGTATGGCATCTATTTCAATATCAACACCATGATTTTGTTTTATCAGGTAAAGCGCTGTTTTTAAAATGCTCAGGGTTTTTAAACCGAGGAAGTCCATTTTAATTACGCCTGCTTCTTCAATGGAACCACCTTCTATTTGTGTTAACCACAAGTCTGATTCTTTTGAAGTGGCAACGGGTAATAAATCTGTCAAATCTTTGGGTGCAATGATAATGGCCGAAGCATGGATACCGGTATTTCTTACAGAGCCTTCTAGTATTTCTGCTTCATGCAATATCTTACTGTGCAGGTCTGTACCAGCATATAACTCTCGGAGTTTTTTTACATTTTCAATATCTTCTCCCTGCAACTGCTCTTTTTCTTCTAATGATTTCTCACCGTTCTTTGCTTCTTTGGTGGTGAAGGGTGCATGTAATAATCTTTTTAAATTAATGCCCGGCCGCTCCGGCACTAATTTAGAAATGGCCCTGCTTTCTGCAATCGGCAAATCCATTACCCTCGCCACATCTGCTATGCTTGATTTAGCAGCCATGGTGCCGTAAGTAATGATTTGCGCCACCTGGTTTTTACCATATTTTTGCACCACATAATTCAATACTTTCTGCCGTCCCTCATCATCAAAATCCGTGTCAATATCTGGCATGGATTTACGTTCAGGATTTAAAAATCTTTCAAACAGTAAGTTGTATTTAATGGGATCAATGT
This sequence comes from Chitinophagaceae bacterium, assembly GCA_031368105.1. Taxonomy (GTDB): domain Bacteria; phylum Bacteroidota; class Bacteroidia; order Chitinophagales; family Chitinophagaceae; genus Ferruginibacter. The sequence goes on along the minus strand of JANLQY010000175.1, from coordinate 1,234 downwards.
TGGTAATGCCGATACAATAAGCCACTGCACTGCCTGCTGCAGAACCACGGCCAGGGCCGATAAAAACTCCCATGTCCCGGCCGGCTTTTATAAAATCACTTACAATTAAAAAGTAACCGGCAAAGCCCATTTTTTTAATGACGCCCAATTCAAATTGCAACCTTTCTTCACTTTCGGGTGTCAGTATTTTATAACGTTCTTTGGCGCCACTCCAGGTTAGATGTTCCAGGTATTCGTCCTGTGATTTAAAGTTGGATGGCACTTCAAAAAAAGGTAACAGTATTTCTCTTTTCAGATCCAGCAGATCTACTTTATCTACTATCTCATTGGTGTTGTCAATCGCTTCCGGAATATCTTCAAATACCTTCGCCATTTCTTCGCCGGTCTTCAAATAAAACTGGTCGTTGGGAAATGCAAAACGTTTGTTCTTTGTCAGCACATCATCATCCGTAAACTCCCGAAGAGCAGGAGTGGCCTGCTTTTCGCCGGTGTTAATACAAAGTAAGATGTCGTGTGCATTAAAATCTTTTTGATCTACATAATGACTGTCGTTGCTGGCAATCACTTTTACATTGTACTTCTTTGCAAACTTCAGTAACACTTCATTCACCTTATCCTGGTCGGGTATGCCATGCCGTTGCAGCTCTACATAATAATCTTCCTGGAAAATATTGAGCCACCATTTGAATTCATTTTCTCCCTCCGCTTCGCCCTTTTTTAAAATCATTTGCGGCACCAGTGCACCGAGGCAGCAAGTGGTTGCAATCAATCCTTCATGGTATTTGTGAATGAGCTGTTTGTCAATCCTGGGATACTTAGAATACATTCCTTCGATGTATCCCAATGAAGTAAGCTTTACTAAATTTTTATAGCCCACATCATTTTTCGCCAGCAGTATCTGGTGGTGCCGGGGATCTTTTTCGTCTTTGCTGAAAGTCTTTCTTGTGCGGTCGGCAGTGATGTAAAACTCACAGCCCACAATGGGTTTTACTTTTAAAGTTCCGTCTGCATTTTTATGATTGTATGCTTCTTTTACAAATTCAAAAGTGCCAAACATATTGCCGTGGTCGCTGATGGCGAGGGCAGGCATATTATTGGCAATGGCTTTTTTATATAAATTTTTAATAGAGGCGGCACCATCTAATAAAGAGAATTGTGTATGTACGTGCAGATGGGAAAACTTCATTTGTAGTTGTAAAATTTACGAACCTCAAATTTACGATTACTGAGGCTG
>JANLQY010000038.1:0-11152 GCA_031368105.1 Chitinophagaceae bacterium | reverse complement strand
TTATTTTCAACCTGTTAAATTTTTTTAACAGACGGGAATCATGCAGGTACCAGCCTGTATATTTGCACAACTTGAAAGTAAAAAAAACGATAAGCATATTTTTAATACTGGTATTTGTATTGCAGCTGCTTCCTGTAAGGCAGGCGGTACAATATTTTTCTATTGATAATGTAATTGTTGAAGAGGTATTAGATTCAGCCAAAGCCCCATCAAAGAATTTCAGTACGCTTGATGAAGATGCTCATTTCATTTACGATCATCATTTTTTATCACACCTGCATTTCCCCATATCTGTTGTATTGACTGGCTTTTGTAAAGCCATGCTTCCCTCTTCTCATGCAGATGATGTTGAAACTCCTCCCCCCAATACAGTGAACGGTTGATTTAATTACTTACACGTTCTGCATTTTATCATCAGCCCAATGATGGGCTAAACTGTTATATCTATCATGAAGAAAATTTTTCAGAATGCCGGGGCAGATTTGCCTGCGGCTGTCGTTGTATTTTTAGTTGCATTGCCACTTTGTCTTGGTATTGCATTAGGGTCTAATGCTCCCAATTTATTTGCCGGAATTATTGGTGGAATTGTGGGTGGCATTGTCATTGGTTCCCTCAGCGGATCGCAATTAAGTGTGAGTGGGCCGGCTGCTGGTTTAACTGCTATTGTAGTTGTTGCCCTTGGCAAGTTGCCTGCTTACGAAGCCTTTTTATTATCGGTTGTAATAGCTGGTATATTGCAATTGTTATTCGGTTTTTTAAAAGGAGGATTTCTAGGTGACTATGTTCCCAACAGTGTAATAAAAGGTATGCTGGCTGCTATCGGAATTATTTTAATTTTAAAACAACTGCCCCATTTGATTGGCTTTGATAAAGATTTTTCCGGCGATGAAGCCTTCTTTCAAAAAGACAATAATAATACCTTTTCAGGAATTTTATATTCAATTAATTACATCACACCGGTAGCTGTTTTAATTGGTGTGTTGGGAATATTGATACAGGTGCTTTGGGAAAAAGTACTGGTAAAAAAAGCGGCTATTTTTAAATTGATACCAGCCCCATTGATAATTGTAGCGGTGGGCATCATACTCAATATTGCATTTGGCAAAAATGATAGGTTTGCCCTGGAAGAGGAACACCTCGTTAATATTCCTGTTGCCACTTCTTTCAGCCAGTTTACTTCTTTCTTTACCTCTCCCAATTGGAGTTTTATTACCAATGCAGATGTGTGGATCACCGCCATCACGCTGGCACTGGTAGCCAGTCTTGAAACCTTGTTAAGTATTGAAGCTTCAGATAAATTGGATCCCTACAAAAGAGTGACCAATAACAACCGGGAGCTAAAAGCCCAGGGCGTGGGCAATATCGTTTCCGGAATGATTGGAGGGCTGCCCCTTACTTCTGTTATTGTACGGTCTTCTGCCAATATTAATGCCGGGGCTAAAACAAAATTATCGGCCATCAGCCATGGCGTATTGCTGTTGCTTTGCGTAGCTTTTATTCCAGGCCTGCTGAATAAAATTCCTTATGCTGCACTGGCTTCTATCCTGATTTATACAGGGTACAAACTGGCAAAGGTTTCTTTGTTCAAAGAATTTTATGCAAAAGGATGGGATCAGTTTATTCCCTTTGTTACTACGATTGCAGCCATATTATTAACCGACTTGCTCAAAGGAATTATTGTTGGTATCATTGTAGGGCTTTATTTTGTAATGCGGAGCAATTATAAATCGGCAGTGTTTGTAGTGAATGATAAAAACAAATTCCTGTTTCGTTTTAGAAAAGATGTTTCTTTTTTAAATAAAGCAACGGTAAAAAGAAAACTGGAAGAAGTGCCGAACAATGCATTTGTGTTGATAGACACTACGAGAGCGGATTTTATTGACAAGGATATTATTGATACCATCAACGAGTTTGCATTGCATGCACCTATAAAAAATATTAAAGTAGAAATAAAAAAGAGCCAGTACAAACCAATGCACGAATTGCTGAACAGCGATAACAAAAATGAAAAGCATTTACAAGACGATATTGCTCATTAAAAAAATAACCATATTATGAAATCATACGAAAAATTATTATTAGAAAATAAAGCATGGGCCGCTGAAAAAGTAGAAGATGACCCTAATTTTTTTAAGCGGTTATCTAACCTGCAAACCCCGGAGTTTTTATGGATAGGCTGCAGCGATAGCAGGGTACCTGCAAATGAAATTACGGGTACAGAACCGGGTGAAATATTTGTACACCGAAATATTGCCAATCTTGTTGTCCATACGGATGTAAACCTGCTGAGTGTGCTGGAATATGCAGTGGTGCATTTAAAAGTAAAGCACGTAATTGTGTGTGGGCATTATGGCTGTGGCGGCATAAAAGCAGCAATGGGCAACAGGGATTATAAACAGGTTTTAAATATGTGGCTGCGCCATATAAAAGATGTGTACCGTCACAACAGGGAAGAACTGAATGCTATTAAAGATGAAGAATTATGTAGCAACAGGCTTACAGAATTAAATGTAATAGAGCAGGTGCAGCGCCTGGCTAAAACATCTATTATTCAAAGGGCCTGGAAAGAACGGGAAGGTCCCGACCTGCATGGTTGGGTGTATGGCTTAAAAGATGGCCTGATAAATCCGGTGTATGAAATGAAAGCGGGTGCAGACATTGACCCATTGTATAAATATGACCTGTAAAGCTTAATAATCAAAGACCGGCCTTTCAAGCCGGTCTTTTAGTTATCATTTATCTGAAGCGTTATTGCCAATCATAATTGCCGCCATTGCCAAACCGGTATCTTTTAGCAAATGAATAAAATTGCCACTCAGCAAGGGTTTGAGATGAAGTGTAAATACAAAAATTAAAAGCATCAGCGCCAGCAAATAACAGGCGAGCCGGGTTAATTTATTTATTATAATGGCAATTGCGGCTAATATCATACCGGCGCCCGTTATATATACCCACAGCACACCACCCGGAATATAATCTGGAATAGCGGTTTTCATTGTATCTGCATTTATAAAATGCAAAATACCAAAGATGCCAATGGCAAGGGCATAAACTATACTGGCAATTCGTGTGGAGATTATCGGTTTCATATGACTTGTTTTTTGCTGTAACAAAATACTCATCAGTCCTGAACATTGCAAGTGATTGGCGTTAAAAATTTTATGTCGCAGGGAAATGCAACTCATACCCTACCAGTATTTAGAATGATAAAAATAAAAGCTGCAGCAGAGGAAAAAAATAAATTACTTCAACATTGATTTCGGTACTTCTTTCTCAAGTAAATTTTTATAGATAAACCTGGTCTTCATATTCAGGTAGTGCAGCCATTTGTTGCCCGGCCAGCCATGCCTGCCGCCGCTGTAAGGCATAAATTCAAAATCTTTTTTATCATCCTGCAGTTTGCTGATGAAGTTGATACTGTTTTGCAGGTGCACATTGTCATCAATAATACCATGCACCAATTGCAGCCCTCCTTTGTATTTGCCTGCATGTGTCAGCACCGAACTGGTTTTGTATCCTTCTGCATTATTAGCCGTAGTACCCATGTAGCGTTCGGTATAATGGGTGTCATAATAAGTCCAGTCGGTTACGCTGCCGCCAGCCATGCCGTGGGTGAATACATCGCTGCCGTAGGTAAGAGCATAACAGGTCATGTAGCCGCCATAACTAAAACCTGTAATACAGATTTTAGTGGGGTCGGCATTGCCGTTAGCTTCCAGCCATTTTACCATGCTGCTGTAATCCTGCATTTCCCAGTAGCCAAGGTTGTGATACATATAATTTACCCCCTCTTTACCAAAATGGCCGCTGGCCCGGTGGTCCATCACTACCTGTATCAATCCTTCCTTTGCATACCATTGCTGGGTGCCACCAAGGCTCCAGCTATCCCAGCAGGTACCTGCATTTGGCCCGCCATAAATAGAAATTAATACCGGGTATTTTTTGTTCTTATCCATATTAACCGGCCAGGTAATTTTCATCGGCAGGTCGTATAAACCATCGGCACTTTTTACTCTTACCAATTCCGTCTTAGCCAATTCATAGTTATCAAATTCTGCTCCTTTTGCATCACCTATTTCTTTAATTATTTTTCCTTTGTTGTTTACCAAAGTCATTTTATTTGGCGTAGCCGAATTGGAATATGTGGTAATGAAATAAGTGCCATTGGGAGAAAGATTGATGTTGGTATGATTGTATTCCCCGAAAGTTAAACGCTGCAAATTTTTTCCACCCAGGCTTACCCGGTAAAAATCATTTCTGGCAGTATTCTCCCGGCTTCTTGCAGTAAAATAAACCAGCTTATTTTTTTCATCTACATAATTCAAATCTGTTACTGTAAACTTTCCACTGGTAACTGCATTGATCAATTTTCCGGCGTTGTCATACAGGTACAAATGGTTCCATCCCGTTTGATCGCTTTCTATGATGCAGCTTTTATTGTTTTGCAAAAAGTGTAATCTTTCATAGCCATCTTCCAATTGTATCCATGTTTTTTGTGTTTCATCATACACTTCTTTTTTGGTTCCATCAGCCGGGTTTACACTCCATATTTTTAAATTGTTTTGCAGGCGGTTCATCCATTGCACCCACAGGGCACTGCCATCATTAGTCCAGTAAGGGGCGCCAAAATATTGATCATCTTTTGCATTAAAATCTGCCCAGACAGTGTTGCCGCCATCAGGAGATACGATGCCCACTTTTACTTCCGGATTAGCGTCTCCCACTTTTGGATACCGAACGGTTTCTACATAACCATGCTGCCCGTTGCCATCCGTCATGGTGAATACAGGTACTGGTGAATCATCTGTTCTGAAGTATGCAATGTGCCTGCTGTCCGGGCTCCACCAGAAAGATTTGTAGTGACTCTCCCTGCCCAAAATTTCTTCTGTATAAACCCAGCTTGCATAACCGTTCAATATCACATCACTGCCATCGGCAGTAAGCGCTGTTTCTTTTTTAGTGTTGATATTTACAGTGTAGAGATTATTCTTTTTTGTGTAGGCAACATAGTTTCCATCAGGGCTCATGCTGGCATTTACTTCTTCCTCTTTATCATTGGTAAGCTGTACATCTGCGCCATTTAGTTTAATAAATAAATCTGCATTTTTACTGTACACAGAGGGCTTGGCTGCAGTTTCTGTTTTGGTGTCTGCTTCAGCAGCTTCTCTCTCTTTACCAGTTTTGCAATCCACCACAAATTTTTTTGAATCCTTTTGGTAAATAAACTGGTTGTCATTTAACCATTTTGAAAAAATAGGCAGCGATTGTGTGATGCCTTTAAAATTGCTTTTAAAATACTGGTCGTTGGTGAGTTCTTTTTTTTGTGCGTTAGCTGTATAAGCAATAGAAATAACTGCAATAACTGCAATCGTTTTTTTAATAGAAAGAAGCATAGTAATTGATTTTATTTTGAATATTACAAGATCGTTTTTTTGAAATAACTATCCGGAAGAAATTGATAAATGGGAATTGTTGTGCCAGGGAAATAAACAGCAATATCTAGAATTTGAATTTTTTATTTGGATGTTGCCTGGTATCAAAAAAGGTAAGCAGCTTTATCCGCTTTCCATTAATTCTGTACAATACTAAATTGTGTCTTGTAATCAAAGCTTCATAAACATTCATTTTTGCAGACCTTCTGAACATGGTTGGCCTTACTTTTATTTGTAACAATTTTGTTTTGGTTTTAGCAATAAAATCAGCAATCACTTTATCATTCCAATGCTGTTGCAGGTAATCTATTATTTCACCGTAGCGCTCTTCGGCTTTGGGCAGCCAGATTATTTGGTAAGCCATTTGTCATACTTTTTCATCACCTCTTTATGTGGCTTTCCTTTTCCCTTGGCAGATTGTTTAATTGCCTCCTCTACATCTTTCTGCACAGTTAGGGGCAGTTCATCCCACAAATCAATTTTGCTGTCAGCTTCCAGCATGGCATGCACCATTTTTAAAACACGGCCATCGGCAGTTTCAATATATTTTTTTACATCTTTCCGCAATGCAGCAACAGTAGCCATAAAATAAAATTGTATTTAAAGTTACAATTATTAATCAATATTCTCCGGCCGCATCATCGGAAAAAACAACACATCCTGGATAGAATGCTGATTGGTAAGCAGCATGGCAATCCTGTCAATTCCAAAACCAATACCGCTTGTTGGCGGCATGCCGTATTCCAATGCCCTCAAAAAATCATGATCAATAAACATGGCTTCATCATCACCACGTTCCATCAGTTTTACCTGCTCTTCAAAACGTTCTCTTTGGTCTATCGGGTCGTTCAGCTCACTGTAGGCGTTGGCAATTTCTTTACCATTGCACATCAGTTCAAAACGCTCTACCAATCCGGGTTTGCTGCGGTGCTTTTTTGTAAGCGGACTCATCTCTACCGGGTAGTCGGTAATGAAAGTGGGCTGTATATAATTGCCTTCGCATTTGCTGCCAAATATTTCATCAATCAGTTTACCCTTGCCCCATTTTTCATCTGCATGTATTTTTAATTCTTTGCAAACATTTCTTATTCCTTCTTCATCCATTTCACTGATATCAAAGCCTGTAAATTCTTTGATGGCATCGTACATGGTAATCCTTTTGTACGGCGCTTTAAAATCAATTTCTTTATCACCCACTAAAACTTTACTGGTGCCGTTGGTGGCAATGGCAGCTTTCTCCAGCATTAATTCTGTTGTGTCCATCATCCATTCATAATCTTTGTAGGCTACATAAAATTCCAGCACGGTAAATTCCGGATTGTGTGTACGATCCATACCTTCATTGCGGAAGTTGCGGCTGAATTCATACACCCATTCAAAGCCGCCAACAATTAATCTTTTTAAATAAAGTTCATTGGCAATACGCATGTACATCGGCACATCCAGGGCATTGTGATGAGTAGTAAATGGCCTTGCTGCAGCACCGCCTGGAATACTTTGTAATACTGGTGTATCTACTTCCAACGCACCCCTTTCATTTAAAAATTCCCGGATGGCATTCACCATTTTAGTACGTTTGATGAATGTTTCTTTTACCCCGGGATTTACAATCAAATCAGCATAACGCTGCCTGTAGCGAAACTCCGGATCGGTTACTTCATCAAATGCTTCACCATCTTTTTCTTTTACTATCGGTAACGGATGCAATGCTTTTGCAAGCAGTGTAAACTCTTTTACATGGATAGATGTTTCACCTGTTTTGGTAGTAAACACATATCCTTTAATACCGATGATGTCGCCAATATCTAATAATTTTTTCCAAACGGTTTGGTACAAAGTTTTATCCTCTCCGGGGCAAATATCATCCTGCTTGATGTAGAATTGAATTTTACCAACCGCATCCTGCAGCACTGCAAAGTTGGCCTTGCCCATATCTCTCACACTCATAATTCTGCCGGCGATGCACACATCTGCAAATAGCTCTTTGTCAGATTGAGTGTAGTCGAAATCCAAGCCTTTGTAATTTTCTTTTATGAAGGCCGAAGTGATATTTACAGGATACAATGCTGCCGGGTAAGCATCGATGCCCAGCTTATTCAGTTCGGTTAATTTTTCTCTCCTTATAATTTCCTGTTCAGATAAATGTTGTGTACTCATAAAAATTAAAACGTTTTTATTCCCTTTTCACAGGGCGGCAGCAAAGATACCGGATGCAACCCATTTATAGATTGCTTCATCTAAGCAATACTTTGGCAGTAAACTTGCATACATTTAAACATAAAATATTTTTATGACCAAAAAAATCTTTATCGCTTTTTCATTTGTTATTGCATTGAGCGGATGCGATGTATTACAAAACCTGCCAGCTTCGGTTGGAGGTGTTACAGAAGCAGAAGCCGTGCAGGGCATTAAAGAGGCACTGGCTCAGGGGTTAACAAACGCTGTGTTGCAATTGAATAAAACCAACGGTTTTTTTAAAGATGCCCTGTACAAAGTTTTACTGCCACCAGATGCAAAGAAGATTGAAAATACCCTTCGGACTATTGGGATGGGGAGTACAGTAGATAAAGCTATTTTACAAATTAACCGTGGCGCAGAAGATGCTGCCGGCTATGCCAAACCAATTTTTGTGGATGCTATTAAAAACATGACGTTGCAGGATGCTATTGGCCTGGTTAAAAATGGCGATACCAGTGCCACTCATTTCTTCCGGGAAAAAACTACGGCTAAATTAATGGCTGCATTTTTACCCATTATTAAATCATCATTGGATAAAGTAAATGCCACAAAATATTATGGCGACATTGTAAATACCTACAACAATTTGCCCACCACCTTCACCAAAATAAATCCGGACCTATCCAGCTATGTTACAGCAAAAGCTACCAATGCGTTGTTTGATTTAGTTGCCAAAGAAGAAATTAATATCCGGACAAACTTTGCTGCAAGAACAACGGATATTTTAAAGAAAGTATTTGGGCAAAAGTTGTAGTCTTTAAAATCTCTACAATACATCAGGCAATTTTTTCAAACAAAGGACATTTGTTTTCTTTTACAGGTAAAGCTTTTTCTTTACTGCGGATTAACTGAATGATATTGTAAGATTTAGTATGACAAAAAGGGCATGCATGTACATCTCCGGCAGAATCAACATACACACTTCTGCTTCCGGAAAAACAACCAACTCTTCTTTGATGATAACCATGATACAACATGGTGGGATATTTTTTATAAGCAGGAGAGTGATTAATGGTTGTAAAAACCAGCTCTAACTGGGCAATATGTTTTTCATCCAGCATTACTTCCTTCCCTTCGTAATGCCCTACATGCCTCGGTTCCAATACTTGCACAAACTGCACACCCAATTGTTTTGCAAAATCCATGTACGGCCTTAAATGGCGACCATCAATAAATTGTTTGGTGGCACACACACTAATGGAAGTAACCAAACCTGCCTGCCTTGCTGCTGCAATGGCGGTAGTCGCCAATTCGAAAGCGTTGGCATTTCCCCTGAACAGATTGTGCAATTCAGGAATGTAATGATCGATGCTCACCACTACTCCTTTGCAGCCGGCTTGTTTTAATAACCTTGCATTTTCAACCGTAAAATTGAAGCCTGAAGTAAGTACCCAACATTCACTTTTTTTACTGGCATATTGTACCAAAGGAAGCAATTCTTTAAACCGTACCATTGGTTCGCCACCACTGAAATGAAATTGCAATACACCTTCCTGCTGGTACATGTCAACTACTTTAAACAGATCATCTTTTGTAAATGATTCTTTCTTATTAAGGTTATCCCATTCAAAACAATGTTCACAACGCATGGGGCATTTTCGGGTGATGGCTAAAAAAACAAAAGATAATTTATCTGCAACATTTACCGGATCGGCATGGCGGTACAGTTCACCTTTTATCAGTTCATCATAAGCTTTAGAAGGCCAGCCTGGTGTGTATTGGTTAAAATAATATTTGCCATCTATTTTATACATCTTTTTTAAATCACCGCCCCACACATTTTTTCTTAGTTTCAGCATGGTTTTGAAAGTTTTCCAAATCAGTATTGGCTTTTTTAAAATAACGCAGGCAAAATAAAAAATGCGAAGCTTTATTCTCCACCAGGTAATGGTAGTTTCAATAGTGCCAGGTTGAGCAGTGTCAATTTCCTGTTGTCGGTTCCTGTATGTTGCTGCCTCAAATTTACTGGTCAATATTGGCTGGGGTAAAGTCACGGCTGTTTGCATAAAAAAGATTTGAAGTTTACAATCTGGTTTTCGATTCTTACCAATACCTTAATTGGATTTAGCCAATGTTTTAAAATTTTCAACACTCATTTTTTTATACAAGTTCATACCAAACAAAGGAAATGCATTCGGCTTTTTAAACTGCTGTAAAAAACTGATGTTGGGTTTATTTTTAAAATCTCTTACATGCTCGTAATATCCTTTTGTGTGCAGGATATAGGTTTGCGTTTTTGAAGCATCAGTCATTGGCGCAGTATTATACTCAATGGTTGCAGTATTTCCGATAGTTGGTTGGGTCAAATAAATACCATCTTCCTTTTGTAAATCAGGCAAAACGTTTTTTCCCAATCCATCTGTTGCTTTTACTGGATTAATCTTTTGTACGGTAAAAAAATTATCAGCAGAATAATCAATGGCGGCATAATCAATTTCCCAAAACATAAAGCCACTGGATAATTTTATTGCAGTAAATGCTTCTGTAGTTGGCGGAAGGTCAATTGGAATCACCATGTTTCGGGTAGCCACAGGTCCAATGGTAGTGATATCTGTAATTTTTTCCCATCCGGTGATTGTCTTTACTGACACTTCCAATGGAATCTGTTGCTCTTTGGTCCATTTTAATAATTCAGCAACGGGTTTGCTTTGCTGCTTTTTAATGAAAGTAGGATAGTAATTACCAAAACCTTTTGCCAGTTCTCCATACAGCAAATCGAGGAAGTAAGAATTTTTTAAGCTAAGTAAGAGTTTGCCTTTTGTTGCTGTTGCCGGCTTGTCGAATTGCATCACCACTTCATTGGTGGCATTGGCTGCAGTGGCATCATCCATATAGAGTAATGCATTATCACCAGTTACTTTTAAAGCAGCAGTAACATCTCTGATTTGGTTTAAACTTGCAGCTGTTGGACTTTTCAGCGTACCGATACTGTATAGGTTACCTTGCTCATCTGCAAATACGTTACTGTTTTTATCATGCGTAATTACCCACAACTCTGCCATATCAGTAAACTGATGCTCCTGTAGTTCATTGCTGATTTTCAACTGTAAGGATCCATCTGCAAGCGGTGCCATTCTTAATGGCAGGTAATCATGTCTTGCCAGTTGAGGATAAATAGCTCCACCATAAATTTCCCCCTGCAGCGTAAAACTATTTCCATCATACGCACTTACAAAAGGACAAGAACTTTTAAGGGCTGCTATAATTACAACAGCAAGTGCCGCTGCAGCCAATGTGTACCCTATCGCCCCAACCACGTAGCTTGCCGTAGTTCTTCCTTTATCATGTTCAATGATTTCAATTTTCTGCACCTTGTCAAGTTGTAATGTATAATTTCCAGTTGACGTGCTATTATCTGGTTGCATATAAATGTGCACTTCATTAAGAACTCCTAAGTCTTCCGGGGCACCTTTTTTGTATCGCATGTTTCCGTTTCTGCCGTTTACCAAATGCAAAAGGTGGTTGGCAGGCAAAGGTTCCAA
>JANLQY010000142.1:0-27556 GCA_031368105.1 Chitinophagaceae bacterium | reverse complement strand
AAACATTTACACAACCGCTGACAGCCTGTTCCGATTTTTCGGTAGGCTAATAGCCGTTGTCAGCTTGGCTGGTATTTTAATTAACTCAAACAGCTTCTTAGTCTCCTTTATTTTATTTATTTCAGGATTGATGGAATACTTACAGGCATTGCCATTTTCAATTCAGTTATTATTTCTCTGCTAATGAAAGCCATTTTTTTACTGTCTTTAAAAACTCGGGTTGTTCCACTTTATCCGTTCACCAATTTCTTTGTCGGCACTTAAAATAATTTGCCTTATGGTTTCAATGATTGGCGCCAATTCCGAATCTAATTTTTGAATAAGCTGTGTTACCTGTTCCTGGTCGGAAAGTTTGATTGATTTCGCCATTCCACAATAAATTTAAGAGGATGAATGTAATAAACTCTCTAATTTAAAAAAAGAAATAACAATGCTTCTTTTGTAAGTATGAATGAAGCTTTTATTTCACCAGCGCTAAGTTTGCCTGCACATCAAAATGTTTTCCGGGTTTTACTGTCAGCCTTGCTGCCGGGTTAATTGTGTAAGAAATATTCAACCCACATTTGCCGCCTGTAATCGGATCAATTATAATTTCACTTCCATCAGAAAGTACAGCAGGAGGAATCGTATTGTTACTCCAGTTTGCAACTACCGTCCAGTTGCCATTGCCGGTAAAAGTATAAGTAACAGGCAATGAAGATAAGCAGGTATGCTGCTCTGGTAACCAGCCAATGACCAGTCTGTTTTATGGGAAGATGAAATAATTTGTGAGAAAGTGCCATGCGTAATTACTGTGAGCAAAAGCTTATTATACAATACTTACTGTATTTCATTATTCAAATGTACTGCAAGGAGTAAAAATTTTCTGGTTAGCAAAGCGGTTTATTTTTTGCCGCACTATATAACTCCCCCATAAAAATCTGGACAGACTGACTGAATCTGAAAGAAGAACAGCGGTTTACAGCCTCAACATTATTCTTTCAAAAAAAATAACATACGGGAACGATTGCGTTGTTTTTGCGGCAATTTCCCCTATTTTTGCCCACCTAAAAATTTAACATTAATTCAATATGGACAAGTTGTTTTATGTAGTTCCGGCATTAGGCATTGTAGGCCTTCTGTACACTTTTATCAAGTTTGCCTGGGTATCTAAGCAAGATGCCGGCAACGACCGCATGAAAGAAATCAGCACTTATATTGCTGAAGGCGCAATGGCTTTTTTAAAAGCTGAGTACAAAATTCTTACTTATTTTGTGATTATTGCAGCTGCACTATTAGCCTTAATGGGTTATAGTAATGCCAACAGTCATTGGAGTATTGCAGTAGCATTTGTGTTGGGGGCATTCTTTAGTGCACTGGCCGGTTTTATCGGCATGAAAGTGGCTACTAAAGCCAATGTACGTACAGCACAGGCTGCAAGAACAAGCCTTTCAAAAGCACTGAATGTTTCATTTACCGGAGGTAGTGTAATGGGTATGGGAGTTGCAGGATTAGCCGTTCTTGGTCTCGGTAGCTTGTTCATTATTTTATACATGACATTTGTTTCTGGCCTTTCCACTTCTTCAGAAGAATACAGACTGGCTTTAGAAAAAGCAATTGAAATATTAACCGGATTTTCTTTAGGTGCCGAATCGATTGCCCTGTTCGCAAGAGTGGGTGGCGGTATTTATACCAAAGCTGCGGATGTGGGTGCAGATTTAGTAGGTAAAGTAGAAGCAGGTATCCCTGAAGATGATCCCCGTAACCCTGCAACCATTGCAGATAATGTGGGTGATAACGTAGGTGATGTGGCTGGTATGGGTGCTGATTTATTTGGCAGCTATGTAGCTACCGTTTTAGCCACCATGGTTTTGGGAAGAGAAACGACTGCTGTGGATGCGTTTGGTGGTTTATCTCCAATATTATTGCCGATGCTGATTGCAGCAATGGGTATTATATTTTCTATCATTGCAACTTTCTTTGTAAAAATAAGTGACAGTGCAGGTTTAAGTACACAAAAAGTTCAGAATGCTTTGAACATGGGTAACTGGGGCAGCATGGTTTTAGCTGCTATTGGCTGTTACTTTTTAGTAAATTATTTATTGCCGGATACCATGACATTGCGTAACCACGAATTCACCAAGAATGGTGTGTTTGGTGCCATCATGGTTGGGTTAGGTGTGGGAACGTTGATGAGTATCATCACAGAATATTATACTGCCATGGGCAAGCGACCGGTGATGAGTATCATCCGCCAGAGTGCAACAGGACATGCTACCAATATTATTGGTGGATTAGCAGTTGGTATGGAAAGTACCTTGCTTCCTATTTTGGTTTTAGCAGCCGGGATTTATGGATCTTACGCCTGTGCAGGTTTGTACGGTGTAGCCATTGCTGCTGCTGGTATGATGGCAACTACTGCTATGCAATTAGCGATTGATGCTTTTGGCCCTATCGCTGATAATGCCGGTGGCATTGCAGAGATGAGTGAGTTACCTGCAGACGTTCGTGAAAAGACAGATATTTTAGATGCGGTTGGTAATACCACTGCTGCAAGTGGTAAAGGTTTTGCCATTGCTTCTGCAGCATTAACTGCATTGGCTTTGTTTGCTGCATTCGTTGGTATTGCCGGCATTGATGGCATTGATATTTATCATGCAGATGTACTGGCCGGATTGTTTGTAGGAGGAATGATTCCTTTTATATTCTCTTCATTGGCCATTCGTGCAGTGGGTGAAGCAGCCATGGCAATGGTGGAAGAAGTTCGTCGCCAGTTCCGTACTATTCCTGGAATTATGGAAGGTACCGGCAAACCGGAATATGATAAATGTGTGGCAATCTCTACAGAAGCTTCTTTGAAGAAAATGATGTTGCCCGGTGCAATTGCTTTATTATCTCCTATCATTATCGGGTTTGTATTTGGACCAGAAGTGTTGGGTGGTTTTCTTGCAGGTGCAACCGTTAGTGGTGTGTTGATGGGCATGTTCCAGAACAATGCCGGTGGTGCATGGGACAATGCTAAAAAATCTTTTGAAAAAGGTGTTGACATCAATGGTGAGATGTATTACAAAAAATCGGAACCACATAAAGCATCTGTAACAGGTGATACCGTGGGTGATCCATTTAAAGACACTTCAGGTCCATCGATGAATATCTTAATTAAACTGATGAGCATTGTAAGCTTGGTAATTGCTCCTACGCTTGCCAAAATTCATCATGATAAAATTCAACATAACAGGACAGAACAGTTGAAAATATTGAACAAGATGAGTGGAGCCCCTTCAACTATGCTGAAAAAAAATGTGATTAATATTATAGCTACTTCTGCTTTGCAAACACCAGGAACGCTTACAGTAAAAGGAACTATCAAAACGGGCGTTATCATGGGGGATGAACTTACAATCTTCTTCACAAGCAGGGATGCTGGCAGTAATGGTTTTTACTTCAAGGCCTCAGAAGAAGCAAGTGTTTGATTGAATAAGTTGCAAAGAAAAAATCAGGCTTAAAAAAAGTAATCAGCATCATCCGCTATAAGCAGATGGTTTTTTATTTCCTGATAATATCACTATAAAAGCATTTATATTGGCTTGCCATTTATCGAAAAAGTGTATAAAATCATTCTTCAAAAGATGGCGGCACATGAAATTCAGATACATTTGTAAGTACTAATTTTAAAACGGACTTTAATGAAAAATAAAATACAGACAATCGTCTTTCTATGGCTGTTGTTTTTTTCATTAAAGGGTATCGGCCAACAGATTCCTATTTTTAATAAACCGGCAAACCTACCCTGCAACAACTGGCTGCACATCCCCAACTACAGCACCACCGATTATGTATCCATTGGCGATTTAGATATGGTTGGTGATAAGATAACAGTAGAAGCTTCCTTTGATGCAGATACCAATTATTTTTTGCCGTCCACTATCTCTTATGATCTTGTTTCAAAGCATACCGACCCATCAAATTGCAATTACTTATTAAGGCCTGTTCACGTTGGTATAACTACTACAAATGGTTTTTTTGACATTCAGTCTTGTGATTACAAACCGAAAAAAATAAATCATGCCGCATTGGTGTATGATGGCAGTACTTTAAAATTTTATCGCAATGGTTTTTTAATGGGAAGTAAACCTGCCAGTGGCAATTTAATCACCAATGATCTCATTACAAAAATTGGCAACTATTCATTCGGCAGCCTGGCTGGAGCTTTGAAAGGGTACATGAATGAAGTAAGGATATGGAATATTGCCCGTACTCATGATGAAATAAAAACCTACATGAATTCACCGCTTCCCAATCCAACAACACAGGCTGGATTGGTGGCCTACTACACATTTGATGACTTAAATAATAAGCAGGGTAATACTGCATGGAACGGAACATTAAATGGAGCTGCCACTATCAATAATACGATACCCAATTGCATATTTATAGCAGACTCCTGCAACGCTGTTACACAGCAGCAATCCTGCAATGGTTCGCTGGGTTCACCAGTAGTAAATATTACTTTTGGAGCTGGGGCTGCCAACCCAGGGTCACAACTTCCAGTTGCTGTGCCGGGTGCAGCTACCAATTATAATTTTGCTTCTTACGCAACAGGCAACCCACCATCTGCACCACTTGACGGAGATTATGCTTTGGTAAATGCTGTACCGGTAAATGGTGCCTGGCATACCGGAGCAAAAGATCATACCGGTAACGTCAATGGATACATGGCTTTTTTCAATTCAGCTCCCACGCCGGGAGAATTTTACCGGCAAACAGTTTCTAATCTTTGCCCCGGCACTACTTACGAATTTGCTGCATGGGTTGCCAATGTTATCAATGCATCAGTTTTACCAAGTGCCATTTTGCCCAACATTACTTTTAATATCCTTGATCCTAACACACAGGCAGTACTGGCAACTTATAACACCGGCGACATTCCACATTTCAATACAATGACCTGGAACCAGTACAGTTTTTTATTTCTCCTGCCTGCAGGAAATAATTCAGTAACACTGGTTTTAGCCAATAACAATATTGGAGGCAATGCACAGCCTGGCAATGATCTTGCCATTGATGATATTACTTTCAGGCCCTGTGGCCCTTTGACCAACACTTCTTTTTCAAACTCATTACAAATTGATTCAACAGGAATAACCAGTTGCAGAACGGTAAACCTCTTTGGTATAATAACCGGCAACTTTAATTCTCCTTCTTATCAATGGCAAATGAGCAATGATGCCGGCGTTACATTTACTGATATTACCGGAGCCACTTCTTTAAATCCAACAGTAAGTAACCTTGCCAATGGCCAGTATATTTTTCGCCTGCTCTCTGCCGAAGCCGGTAATATCAACAGTGTTAACTGCAGGTTTATTTCTAACCTTATCAAATTATCTGTCACCAACTGTGCTGCATCTCCCGGTATCAGCGGCATCATCAACGACTACACCCCGGTAATCGCCTTTAACCCCTGCCAAAATAAAATCACGATAGAAGATGCCACAGCATTCAATATTGGCGATACGGTTTTAATTATACAAATGAAAGGCGCTGTAATTGACTCCACCAATACAGCTGCATTCGGTACTGTTACTAATTATAAAAATGCCGGGAATTATGAATTCAATTATGTAAAAAGTAAAGCTGGGAATATTGTTGAGTTAAAAAATAACCTCACAAGGCAATATGATATCCCGGATGGAAAAGTACAATTGATAAGGGTTCCATATTATCAAACCACTATTGTATCTGATACACTTACCTGCCTGCCATGGGATGGAAGGAAAGGCGGGGTGCTTGTATTAAATGTGGCCGGTTCTGCTGATTTGAACGCAAATATAAATCTAAGTGGCAAGGGCTTTAGAGGGGGCAGCAGTATGAATTCTTTTGCCAGTGTGCTTACCTGTGCAAATAATGACTACCTGTATCCAAATACCAGCATCACTGCTGCAGCAAAGGGAGAAAGTATCTATGATATCGGGCCATTGATAAGCTACGGTAAAGGGAAAAATGCAAGTGGCGGTGGCGGAGGCAACGGACATAATTCCGGTGGTGGTGGTGGTGGCAATGCAGGTGAAGGAGGATTTGGTGGCTATCAACTGGAAGCCTGCGGAAATGCCCCTTTTGACAACAGAGGTATTGGCGGACAATTATTAAATTATAATACCGCAAACAATAAAATATTTCTTGGCGGAGGAGGAGGCAGCGGTCATACAGACAATGCCAACGGCATAGATATGAAGGGGGGCTATGGAGGTGGTATTGGCATCATTATTACCGGCAGCCTGGCAAATAATGGATTTAAGATCATCAGTAACGGATTAGATGCCCAGGCCTGCAGTAACAGTACAAATAACTGCCATGATGGTAGTGGTGGTGGTGGTGCGGCAGGCACGATATTATTACAATCAAATAATATTGCAAACAGCATTCCAATAGAAGCCAAAGGTGGCAACGGTGGTAACCTGGTGATATATAATACATCAGGGGCAGGGCGGATCGGACCCGGCGGCGGCGGTGGCGGAGGGAGCGTTTGGCTTACACAAAATACTTTACCCGGAACCATCAATACCAGCCTGGCGGGTGGTGCAAATGGTGTAATATTCCAGGACAATAATAATGCATGGGGAGCTACCTCGGGGCAAGCGGGTAATACTTTTTTTAATTTAAAAGTTCCAATAGATACTATCCTGTTTAAACCCAATATTGATTCTGTTGCTATTAATGAAACTCCTGCAGCTTGTAAGGCATTCGACTTTAAAGGATTTGCCCTTACCATCACCAATGCTATCCAGTTATGGCAGTGGAACTTTGGTGACAATAGCGGCGCTAATACACAAAACAGTAGCCATACTTACAGCACAGCAGGCAACTACACAGTTAAACTGATTGTAACTGATATCAATGGTTGCAAAGACAGTGTTTCAAAACAAATAACAGTCCTGAATTGTACTGGTGGCGCCAGTTCTATCATCAACGACTATACAGCTGTAACAACACTTAATGCATGCAGCAATAAATTAATTGTAGAAGATGCTACTGCATACAATGTTGGTGACACGGTGGTGATTATGCAGATGAAAGGTGCAGCCATTGATTCATCCAACAGTACCAATTTCGGTACCATTACCAGTTACAACAATGCCGGTAATTACGAATTTAATTATATCAAAAACAAGACAGGCAATGAGGTTGAATTAAAGAATGTATTGTTATACCAGTATGATATTGCTTTCGGAAAAGTTCAGTTGATCAGGGTACCGTATTATCAAACTGCTGTAATAACAGATACGCTTACCTGCCTTCCGTGGGATGGCAGCAAGGGAGGTGTAGTAGTATTAAACAGCGCTACAGATATCACACTGAATGCCCCGATAGACGTTAGTATGAAGGGTTTCAGGGGAGGCTTGATTGGAAGTGGGTATGACTGCAACAGCAGTTCGTGGGCAGGTAATATCGGATTTGGTGGTACCAAGGGAGAAGGTATTACTGATTTTATTCCGGGCCAGGAGGCTGGCGGTGCAAAATTAGCAAATGGCGGAGGTGCTGCATTTTCTGCCAATACAGGCGGTGGTGGTGGTGCCAATTTTGGCAATGGTGGAATTGGTGGAGAACAATTCAATCGATGCAGCACTGTAAAGCAAAGTTTTGGAGGAGACCCTTTAGACTATAGTACCAAAACCAGGGTCTTCATGGGAGGCGGTGGCGGTGGCGGACAACAAGACAATGGACAACCGGTAGCACCCGGCGGTGCAGGTGGCGGTATAGTAATTTTAAAAGCAACATCACTAAACGGCAACAACCAAGTAATAACAGCCAATGGAGAAAGCGTTACCACTTTAGTAAGAGATGAAGGTGGTGCCGGAGGCGGTGCCGGGGGAAGCGTATTATTATTTATAAATAATTTTTCCGGTAACCTGTCAATTGAAAATAACGGTGGTAATGGAAGTTCAAATGATAATCAAATTTATCCTACAGGGTGCCATGGCCCCGGCGGCGGCGGCGGTGGTGGATTCCTTGGATTCAGCACTGCATCCTTACCTCCCGGCATCAGTAATAATAATAATGGTGGCCAGCCAGGTATAATTTTAAATCCGGCAAGTGTTTGTTTTAACACTACTCATGGTGCAGGAGCAGGTAATCAAGGTGGTGTAGACTTTAATTTTATTATTCCTGCAAGTACCACTATTTTCAAAAAAAATATTGACTCTGTAAAAATTAAAGACAGCATTACCGGATGTAAAAGTTTCGATTTTAAAGCGCTTTCATTTGTTAACTCCACTCCTGTTCGGGCATGGGAATGGAGTTTTGGCGATGGGATAACATCCGATTTGGAAAATGTTTCTCATGCATACAGTGCTGCAGGTTCTTATGATATAAAACTGGTAATTACAGATGACAATGGCTGCCAGGATAGTGCTGCAATTACCATCAGTTCAAATGGAATAAATTTTGATTTTATTTTTCAGCAGGATGTTTGTAATCCACGTTCTGTAAAATTTACCGCCATTGGTGATACCACTGCAAATATATTCTGGTCGCTGGGTGATGGCACCATCATCAACAACATCCGCAACCCGTTGCATGTATTTGCCGATACCGGCTACTATCTTGTACAATACAGTACCGGCAATGGTATTTGTGTTGACACGATAAGAAAAACAATTTTTATCGGCTGGCGAAATGCAAATATTATTCTCACCCCAGATACAACTATTTGTTTTGGCACAAGTAAATTATTAACAAGTAATATTGATTCGTCATTAAACTTTTGCTGGAACCCTGCAAGTTTTTTAAATAATGTAAATTTCGCAAATCCTACCACCAGCACGCCTTCCAGTATTACCTATACCTTGGCCGCTGCTGTTGCTGAAAATAATTTATTAGTCAATGGTGATTTTGAAAATGGTAATACCGGTTTTACAACTGGTTATCTGTTTAATAACAGTTCTCCCATCAATTTTGGCGAATATGCAATCACCACTTCATCAGTAAATGCAGGGCTCACAGCAGATTGCAAGGATCATACAAATACTTCAGGAAATATGCTGATTGCAAGATCCAACAACAGCCCTAATACAAATACCTGGAAACAAACAGTAAATGTACAGCCAAACAGCAACTATATTTTTAGTGCCTGGATACAATCTGTGTTGTCTCCAAATAACACTCAGTTGCAGTTATCAATTAATGGAAACACTGCATCAGACAGTATTTCAACCCCTGCCTCCACCTGTACCTGGAAACAGTATTTTGTTACCTGGAACTCTGGAGCCAATACCACTGCTACATTATCTATTGTAAACAAAGGAAACCCTGCAGGTACCGATTATTTTGCCATTGACGATATCAGTTTCTCTTCTTACTCAATAAAAAAAGATAGTGTAACCATTACTGTTGATACGCCATTTGTAAACACAAGACCTGATACCGCAATATGTAAATCAATCTCTGTAAAACTGGTTACAACAGGTTCAGTAGATTATTCATGGTCGCCGGCTGCAGGGCTATCGAATGTTTTAATAAGTGATCCGGTAGCAACGCCTGGTACAACAACAAAATATATTGTAACGGGTAAAAATGTAAACGGCTGCATTGCTACCGATTCTGTTATCATCAGCATTAAACCAAATCCAGTAATACTTAAGACCGGTGATACCCTTGTGTGCCGCAATACAACAGTACCATTGTTTGCCAGTACAAATGGTGGTGTAAACTATACTTGGTCGCCAGCAGCTTCATTAAATAATCCAGGCATACCAAACCCAGTTGCCACTCCTGCTGCCAACACAAGATATTTTGTAACCGTAACAGGAGCCAACAACTGCAGCAGCAAAGATTCAGTAAATGTTACCATCAAAGCAATTCCTGTATTTACAGTATCGCCTGGTAAATCTGTTTGCCTCAACAGCAGGCCGCAACTAAATGCTGCAGGAGGTAATTATTATTTGTGGAGTCCTGCAGCATCAGTAAATAATGCATTCATCAGTAACCCAATTGCTACAGCTGCCAGCACCACTTTATATGCTGTCATTATAAAAGATACCACTTGCGGTGATGTAGATACGCTTTATACAAACCTCATTATTCTTCCATTGCCAACCATTACTGCAAGTAAATTAAATGATATCAACTGTTCGATTGGTTCGGCTGATTTAAAAGCCACTGGTGGTTTACAATATGTCTGGTCGCCGGCTGCAGGATTGAATGATATCAACAGTCCTACGCCAATTGCAAGCCCCGGCAGAACTGCACTGTACACCGTAAAAGGCACTGACAATAATGGCTGCAGCAATACGGACAGGGTAACCGTAATTGTTGACCTCAAAGGCAAAGCAACTTACCTGATGCCGAATGCCTTTTCACCTAATGGTGATGGAAAGAATGATTGCTACCGGATAAAATATTTTGGGCAGGTAAGTGAATTGCAATTTTTTATTTACAACCGGTATGGCAATATAGTATTTACTACCACCAACCCTGATGACTGCTGGGATGGAACTTACAAAAACAAACCTGTTGAAGGCGGCAATTACGTTTATTACATCAAAGCAAAAACAGCCTGCGGCCCTGTTGAGAAAAAAGGGAATTTAATTTTGTTGAGATAAAATAACTGTATCCTTATAAGCTGCTAAAATTCAGTTGTACTGATTTTGCTATAATGCCAAAGCTGCTATTTACTCAACTGTTGAACGGAGTCCCGATTAAAATACGGGATAGACTGTCGCCAATGCCGCTGCTATGAAAACCTGATACTGGTAACAAAAAAAATCTTTGGAAGCAATCATTACACCCCAATCTTCTCATTCACAATCGTCAATATTGCAGCTTCCATTGCAATGGTTTTGTTCTCGATTTCTTTTCCTCTTGTCACCACATCTGCTACAAATATTTTATCATCGTAACCTGCTGCATTAATGCGGACATTCATAAAAGCCCCCATCACTGCACTGCGTACACACAAGGCACCCACACCTGCATCCGAAACAGAATTGGGGTTACCAATTTCTGCCATTGCTTTAATTACTTCCATGCTGGAATAGGCCACCTGCATTACTTTGAGAGGAATCTCAATTGCATATTTAGTGGCGTCCTGTATGGCTTTGGTACGATTATTTTTTTCTTCTTCATTGCTTTTTGGTAGTGCAAAAGCATTCATGATCTGGTTAAATGCTTTTGTATCAGCATCCACTAATTTCACCAATTCATTTTTATACTGCTCCCCTTTTTCTGCCCAGTCACTAAACTCCTTCCAACGTTCATCCCAACCTTTTTTATGACTGCTTAGATTGGCTACCATGGTACCCAATGCAATGCCGAGTGAACCTACATAAGCAACAATAGAACCACCACCGGGTGCAGGGCTTTCACTGGCTGTTTCATCTGCAAAAGCAGACAAGGTCATGTTTATTAATTTACTGTCTGCTTTATTCGCCAGCAGGTATTCTATAATTCTTTCTTCCGGTTTAAATGCACCCAGTTCATCCAGTCCCATTGATTTGATGGCGATCTTGATCAATTCTTTTTCACTTACACCAATTGAACGTTGTTGTTTTTGTAAAAAATATTTACCGGCATCGATCATTGCTTTTAATGGAATGAGTCCAACCAACTCACTACCGGTAACCCTGATGCCACGTTCGGTTGCTTTTTTACAAACCTCATCAAATGCAATGTGCACTGGGGTTATATTGATATTGGTAAGGTTTATCGAAATTTGTGCCACTCCGTATTCTTCAATAAACCAGCCGATGGCTTTTACACTTTTTAATGAACCCGGGATATTTTTTTTATTACCGTTTTCTGTTACTGTCCTGCCTGCCTCTCTTACATCAAAAGCAATGGCATTGGCTCTTCGTGTACTGGTTGTGTTGAGGTTGACATTGTAAGCAACTAAAAAGTCTCTTGCACCTATAACCGTAGCTCCACGTTTAGCATCAAATACAGCAGGGCCAAAATCAGGTTTCCATTCCGGCTGAACAATTTTTTTTGCAAAACCTTCATACTCCCCGGCACGGATAACAGAAAGATTGCTTCTTGATTTATCCGGCTGTGCAGCTTCGTACAAATAAACTGGCAGCAACAATTCCTCTCCCACTCTCTTTGCCAGTTGCTGTGCATACTTTGCAGTTTCTTCCATGCTGATGTTGGCAATGGGTATCAGCGGACAAACATCCGTAGCTCCCATCCGTGGATGTTCCCCTTTGTGTTTGCTCATGTCAATCAACTCGCCGGCTTTTTTAATTGCCCTGAAAGCAGCATCTATGGCAGCTTCCGGCGTACCCACAAATGTTACCACTGTTCTGTTGGTGGCTTTACCCGGGTCAACATTCAATAAACGTACACCGTCTATCTTTTTAATTTCATCTGTTATTTGCCTGATGATATTCAGGTCATTTCCTTCGGAGAAGTTGGGAACACATTCGATGAGTTGTTGCATAATAAAAATTTGCCCCCATCCCCTGAAGGGGTGACTGGAGTATTAAACTAGAATTAAATTGAAGGGTACAAAGATGCAAAAAAAGTGCTGGCAAAAATCAGGAATTGCTTAAATGAATTCTCCATTAATCATCACCTTCTCAATCAAATTACTTCCAAATGAATATGGCAAATAAGTGATAGATGGAATAGGCCTTGTAAAAATAAGATTCGCTTTTTTACCAACCGTAATACTGCCCACTTCTTTCTCCAGTTCCATTGCATAAGCCCCGTTGATGGTAGCAGCATTGATGGCTTCTTCCGGCAGCATTTTCATTTGAATACAACTGAGGGCTATTACAAAATTCATGTTACCGCTGGGCGAAGAGCCCGGGTTGTAATCACTGGCCAATGCTATGGCGCAACCTGCATCAATTAATTTCCTTGCAGGCTGGTACTGCATCCGCAAAAAGAATGCGGCTGTAGGAAGCAACGTTCCAATCACTGCAGACGCACCCAGGTCAGTAACATCTTTGCCAGTCATCGTTTCTAAATGATCCACAGAAACAGCATTTAATTTTATGGCTGATTGTATGCCGCCAATACTGTGGAGCTGGTTGATGTGCAGTTTTGGTTTTAATCCATAACCCATACCGGCATTACAAATCAATTCCATTTCTTCTGCAGAGAAAAAACCAGTTTCACAAAATACATCAATGTAGTCTGCTAATTTTTCTGCTGCTATTACCGGCAGCATTTTATTGATGATGCTGTCGATGTATGCTTCATGATTTTCTTTATACAGCAAAGGATAAGTATGGGCACCAAGAAAGGTTGATTTAATTGACAGGTTTGATTTTTCTTTCAGTTTTTTTATCACCCTCAGCATTTTCAATTCCCCTTTTACCGATAACCCATAGCCGCTTTTTATTTCTATCGCTCCAGTACCAAGTTTACTTACTTCATCTAATCTTTTCCATGCCTGGTTAAAGAGTTCATCTTCGGAAGTATCATCAAGCTTTTGGGCTGAGTTTAAAATACCGCCACCTTTCGCTGCTATTTCAGCATAGCTTAATCCATTTATTTTATCTGCAAATTCATTTTCCCTGCTGCCGGCAAACACCAGGTGGGTATGGCTATCGCACCAGGTTGGCAAAAGAAACTGGCCGTCTGCCTTAATAATTTTTTTTGGCAGTTGTGGTACTTTCAATTCCAGTTCATACATGCTGCCATACGCTGCAATGATGCCGTCTTCAATTAAGAGGAAGGCATTTTCAATTACGGGCAATTCAGCCATGTCTCTGCCCCGGAGCAATTCGTTATGCTCTCTTGTATTAATGAGTTGCTGTATGTTGATGATAAGAGTTGTCATTGAAAGCTTTTCAGATTTATAATTTTGCCCACACTTCTTTTCCAAATATTTCCAGGCTTGGGTCTCTTGCACCCATTAACAGTAAAACACAATTACCGGTTAAATGTGGCCTTGTTGTTTCTAAAAACTGATCTCTGTCTTCCACAAAAAAAGCATTTTTTTTCAACGCTTTAATATCCATGATAAGATCATTGGCAGAAATATCTTTTACCGCAGTACCCCCTGCATAAAAAATTTCACTCATCCATATTTCATCTTGCGGCCTTAATACTGCGGCGATTTCTTTTACAAAATCATTCCGCAAAAAACGGGTGGGGCCATAACCGTGTGGCTGAAACCAGGCAATTACTTTTGGTGCAATGTGCTGGCAGGCTGCAATAGAGGCAGCACACTTGGCCGGGTTGTGTGCATAGTCATCAATTACCCACACGCCATTTTTATTTCCTAAAATTTGATGACGGCGGTAAATACCTTCATAATTTTTTAACGCTTCTGCACAAGTATCCAGTTCAACTCCCAGCTGGTTGGCTACAGCCGTTGCCGCCAGGGCATTTTCCATGTTGTGCTTGCCAACAGTGTGAATAGTGAATTGTGAATTGTCAATAGAGAATGCGATTGATAATCCATCCTGCTTAAAATTTTTAGCGATATGACCTGCTTCGGAATTTTCATCTGTTGAAAAATCCTGCAGTCTGTTTGCTGACAATTGTTTTGATAAATGATTGGATTGATTTACGATAAACAACTTTTTTGTATTACTCCTGAATGTGCCGAAAATGCTCATCAGTTCATCAATCTCCTGGTGATCTTTATCGATGTTTAATAACAACCCAACTTCAGGATGGTATTGTACAATGGAGCCATCGCTTTCATCGGCTTCAATTACCAGCCACTCTCCTGCTCCCACCTTTGCGTTGCCTATTTTTCCCTGCTTAATAATACTTACCAGGCCTGCCCCACTGATGATGCTGGGTTGCAGTCCGGCGTATTCCAAAATATCAAACAACATAGCACTGGTAGTGCTTTTGCCGGAAGTACCACCAACAGCAATGGTTCTTTTACTGGCTGCAATGATGGCCAGCAATTCGGAACGTTTGATGATTGGGGTATTAAATTGCTTTGCTTTTTGCACTTCTGTTACGGCATCTTCTACTGCAGTGGATACAACCACGAGGTCAGTTTGATTGGTGATGCCTTCACCATTTTGCAAAAAACATTTGATGCCTTCGGCTTCCAGTTTTTCTTTTGTTTCGTTGTAAGTATCCGGTAAAAAATAACGGTCGCTGCCGCTGATATTTTTGCCAATGCCAGCCAGGTATTGTGCAATGGCGCTCATGCCTGTTCCGGCTACCCCAATAAAAAAAATATTATTAAAATCATTGATTGTTTTATTCATCCTGAATGATGTTTTGAAAATAATTTACTGTTTGTGTTAGAAGGTGCTGCATAAAGGTATGCCGTACAAGTGAGTGACACAAAGATTTTGAACAAGGTGATTCAGTCCACTAAAAAATTATTCGGCAGGTTTTTTCTTTCCCAGCACTTCTACTTTTACTCTGGTGAGGCCTGCTGCTGTAAAGCCTAATTTTCTTGCGACGGCTCTTGTAAGATCCACAATTCTTCTCATTTTAGGATGCAGGCGGTCGTTTACTTTTACAATAGCGGAGTTGCCATTACGCAGGTTAGTTACTTTTATCCAGGTGCCTAATTTTAGCATATTGCTGGCGCAGGTCATTTTACTTTGCCTGAATATTTCGCCGCTGGCTGTTTTTCTTCCATTGAATTTGTCGGAGTAAAAACTTGCTTGTCCGTAAAAAAATTTCTTGTTGCCGGCAGTTGATTTTTTTAAACTGGTATCCTGTGGAAGTGCGGCGGCTAAGAGTGGGCTTACAAGTATTAATGCCGAAACAATGCAATAAATTGTGTACCGCAGGATGATGGAATTGAATTTCATACAGCAATTGTTGTGAGGTGATACCGTTAGCGTTTTTTAAATAAATGCCATTTACTTTATTTATCAGAAAAATATTTTTCTCTCAGCGCTTTGTCTTCGCCGTAAATATCTTCATAAAATTTGATTTTACCATCTTTTCCTTCGCAGCTAAAATAAGTGATGAACAAAGGCAGGTGATTTTTCACTACAATTCGTTTGTATTTTTTTTCTGCAAGCCAGCTGTGGATAGAGTCGGTAGTGTATCGAAGAGTGTCTCCCTGTTTCAGGTTCATGCTGTCGTTTCTTGCAATGTACATGGCCAGTTTATCCCACTCCTGCACCCTTACACAACCGTGGCTTAAAGCCCTTGAGGCATTTTTAAAAAGATACCGCTGGTTGGTATCATGCAGGTAAACCGCATAAGGATTGTCAAAATTAAATTTCATTACGCCCAGTGCATTATCATCTCCACTGCTTTGCATTACTTTGTAAGGAATACCTTTTGAATACTTACTCCAGTTGATAGAACCGGCATCGACAGCCTCTCCCTTTTCCGTAACTAATTTCAAGCCTAACCGTGACAGGTAGTAGGGGTTATTTTTCAGTTTGGGTAAATACTGTTTTGCGATAATGCTTGTTGGCACCGTCCAGGTGGGATAAACCACCATATCTGAAATAGCACTCGTAAGTAAAGGTGTACGGGTATCTGGTTTGCCGCAAATAACTTTTGATACCAATGCCAGTGTATCATGATCCCACAACTCAAGGTAATAGCCTGGCAGGTTGACCCAGATATATTTTTCCGGCATACTGTCGGACAATATTTTATAGCGGTCGAGAGTGATGGCAATTCTTTTAAAGCGTTCCGGGTCGCTGCTGTTAAGAGATTTAATTAATGTGGTGGAAACCTTTCCATCCAGCTTCATCGCTTTTTGCTTTTGATATTTTTTTATGGAAGAATCTAACTGTGTTGAATCAGGCAATTTATTTATGAAATTGATGCACTTGCTTTCGCTTAATCTTTTTTGCAGCGTTTTTATAAAGAGCAAAGAATCTTTTGCATCATTTTTTTTGTAAGGATAAGTAACGTAAGTGTAAGCACGCCTGTCCATGCTGTCAACAAATCGTTTGATCTCTTTTTTTAATTCCCAATAACCTTTGTGCTGCGGCTGCAGTTTGTTTAAAAAATTAGTGAATGTATTTTGCGCCATTAAAGACTGCTGCAAAGAAATCAGTGATTTGGCAAGTATGCTGGTATCATTTGACAATCGGGCACTGTCTTGCCTGATCCTTCCGTATTTAAGATCTTTAATAATGTGCAGGCAGGCATCCGTTAAAATTACATCTGCCTTCGACCACAGCACCGCATCCATTCTTTTTAATGAATCTGTATCCAGCACATTTTTCAGTGTGTTCAGTTTTCTTAAATGATAATCTTTTGGAAACAATCCATACAATTCTGCTTCTTTAATAAATTGAAATAATGAATCGGCCAATGGCTGCCATTTTTCTTTTTTGCTCCAAATATTTTTAAAATCATGATCACTGTAAAACTTGTTGACCACAGCGGTTAATTGTAACCTGGTACTGTCGTCAATCTTTCCGCCATGTTCTACTGCAAACTCCAATACCTGCCGGATACTGGCACTTGCCGCCTCATCCATTTTGTCAACACTGACAACATTTTTTTTATCCCCCGGCGGAGCAGCATTGTCATTGCAGGATAAAATAACAAGGCACAAAACCAATAAAGTAAAACTGAATGCGGTAACTTTTTGATGGAGCATAAACCAGAAAAAATTATGTGTAACTTTCAATAGCGGATTTTCGAAGGAACTAAACCAAAGATGAAACTATGTACAAGTTAGCAAATAGATATTATACAAAGATATTTTGGCTGTCACTTTTTTTTATACTCCCCCATGCTGCTATTGCCCAGGATACAATTTTAAATAAATATGGTTTGTGGGTGATAAATGATATGGCCACTTACAAAAAAAGTATTCATAACAAACCCGGTTTTACCTTAGTCAATGTAAAAAAAACAATCCCAAATATTGTGCTGGATCTAAAATATGCCAGCACTGATAATTTCACACATCAAAAATTATATTCCACTACCCGCAATACTTACCTGCGAAAAAAAGCAGGACTGGCATTGGCTTTGGTTCAAAAAAAATTGAATGGACAGGGACTGGGTTTGAAAATTTTTGATGCTTACCGTCCTTACACTGCCACTGAATTAATGTGGGAGCTGGTAAAGGATGACCGCTATGCTGCCGACCCGGCAAAAGGCAGTGGCCATAACCGTGGAATTGCTGTTGACCTAACCATCATCAATTTAAAAACAAAAAAGAAATTAAACATGGGTACCGGCTTTGATAATTTTACCGATACAGCCCATCATGGATTTACTGCTTTGTCAAAACAAATTTTACAAAACCGCTTGCTGCTGAAAACTACAATGGAGAAGTATGGTTTTAAAGCGTTGGATACAGAGTGGTGGCATTACGCATTGCCTGACGGGAAAGAATACCCCTTACTGAATTTAAATTTTACAGAACTTGAAAAATAAAAAAAAGGTTATTTAAATTTCCCTGTTTTTTCTTTACCTGTAATATCTCCATTTGCCCTTATCTGGATCTGGGCATTCAATATCCATTCGGCACAGCCTTTTTGCTGGAGATAATCATTGATCCTATTGATTACCGTTAGCACTTCGTCGTAGCTGCCTTCAACAACGGTGGCAAAAGGGCCCACTTCATATTTAACCGATGACTGCTGAATTACAGCAATGGCTTCATCCACCCATTCATAAGGATGCCTGTCCTGAACAACTGGTATAATTTGTAATGAAGCGTTGATAATATGTTGGTGCATAGTATTACTATTTTTAAATAACTCTGCCAATCTTTTGTTCCAGCATCAGCATATCTGCCAGCACAAATGCTGTTACGGCTTCCAGCACAACCGGCACCCTCAATGCGATACAGAGATCGTGCCTTCCTTTTACAGAGAATGCTTCCACTTCGCCTGTTTCTATGTTGAATGTTTGTTGTTCTTTTGGTGTTGAGGATGTTGGCTTGATGGCAATTCGAAAAACCAATTCATTGCCGTTGCTGATGCCACCAACGATACCGCCGCCATGATTGGTAGTTGTTTTACCATCCATATTTTCAATCCAGTCATTGTGATCGCTGCCAAACATTTTTGCAGCAGCAAAGCCTGCTCCAAATTCAATTGCTTTTACCGCAGGTATGGCAAACACCGCATGACTAATCAATGATTCTGCAGAGTCGAAAAAAGGTTCTCCTAATCCAATTGGCAGGCCATTCACTTTACATTCTACAATGCCGCCGATGGTGTCTTTTGCATCAATGGCTTTTTGTAAACCTTTCTCAATATCTGCTTCACCACCAATTTCCAAAATGCTGGCTTCCACTTTTATATTGCTTAATAATTTCTTTGCAATTACACCTGCGGCCACGATACAAACCGTCAACCGTCCGCTGAAATGCCCGCCACCCCTGTAATCTTCAAAGCCACCGAATTTTTTTGTTGCCACAAAATCTGCATGGCCCGGCCTTGGTACTGCTCTTTGTTTTTCGTAATCTGTACTTCTTGTATTGTTATTTTCAAATAGAACAGTAATAGGTGCACCCGTCGTTTTGCCATTAAAAACACCATTTATTATTTTAGGAATATCATCTTCCTTACGTGGCGTAGTTCCTTTTGCACCCGGCTTTCTTCTTTCAATATCAACAGAAAAATCTTCCACTGCCAATGGCATCCCTGCAGGGCAACCGTCAATATTAATGCCCACACAATTACCATGCGATTCACCAAAAATAGAAACCCTGAAAATGCGTCCGAAACTATTCACTGTTGTATAATTAATTAGTTAACTGATTATTTGTAATCAAAGATACCGAAGCGCCAAGGCTTTTTATATGCTCATAAAAATCAGGATACGATTTATTGATTGCCTCCGCTTCTTCGATGGTTGTTTCGCCGGTTGCATTTAAAGCAGCCACTGCACAAGCCATTGCAATCCTGTGATCATGATGGGAATGAACTGCAGCTCCATTAACTCCTGTGCCACCTTCCACCAGCATCAAATCATCCTGCAATTTTATATTGATTCCCATTTTACCAAACTCTTCCTGCAATGTTAACCCCCGGTTACTTTCTTTATGTGCCAAACGATTTACTCCTGTGATTGCAGATGTTCCATTACAGAATGACGCCAATGCAACCAATGGTGGAAACAGGTCTGGGCAGTCTGTTGCATCAAAGTGAAATGGTTTGCCACCATGCGCTGAAGGAGGGGAAGAAATTTGAATCTGTTTCTCTTCAATAGAAATATTACAACCGCAATCAATAAGTGCCTGCAGAATTGCTTTATCAGCCTGTGTGGAATAAACATCCAATCCTTTCACAGTAATATTTCCATTCACAGCACCAGCCACCAATAAAAATGCTCCGCCACTCCAATCGCCCTCTACTGTGTAGTTAATTGTTTGATTTGCTGAATGATTGACAGGGTTGATAAGGAATGATTCGTAATTATTATTTACCACATTGTATCCAAAGTCCTTCATCACCTGCAGGGTGAGGTCAATGTATGGTTTGCTTTTTAAATTGCTTACAGTAATGGTTACCGGTTTAGCAGCCGCTTTTCCATAAGCCATGAGCAAGCCGGTTAAAAATTGAGAACTTAATGAACCATCAATGGTAATATCTTTTGGCTGCAAAGGCCCTTTGATTTTTATTGGCAGTTTGCCATTATCGGATTGAATATTTATTCCAAGCTGAGGAAAAATCTCATCAAAGAAATCCATTGGCCGGGTTAATAAACTGCCGCTGCCGTTGATGGTAATTTCATCGTTGCTCAAGGCTGCCAGTGGTGTAAACATCCTGATGCCTAAACCACTTTCGCCACAATTTAAAGCCTCCCTACTCTCCAAAGAAGGGTTTTTGGAACCTGTTATTCCATGGCTCTTTATTTTTAGGCTTCCATCAGCAGCTTCTTTAATTTCAGCTCCGATATTTTTTATGATGCCTAATGCAGCTAAATCATCATTGCTCTTTCCTGGATTATGAATAATGGTTTCACCATCATGCAGTAAAGCCGCTGCACAAGCCCGTTGCATCGAACTCTTAGAAGTTGGTGCATTGATGTTTCCTGAAATTTTTGCTGGATTTATTTTTACGATCACCTTATAAACTTTGACTGATTAAATTTTCTAATTGCAGCATCGGGATAGGCTTTACGATGCCTTCTCCTATTTTATTTAATAAAATAAAACTCATTTCACTGCTTACTCTTTTCTTATCCATCTTCAGCAAATCCCATATTTTTTGTTTATCAAAATCAAGGGCTGATGTGAGCTGGTATTTTTCTATCAATTGTTTTACTCTTGCTTTTTCAGCTGAATCAAAATGATTGAGTTCTTCGGAAATAGTACAGGCGGCCATCATTCCCACACTCACGGCATGGCCATGTGGCAACTGGTAAACATTTTCAATGGCGTGACCCAATGTATGTCCAAAATTCAGCAGTTTTC
Organism: Chitinophagaceae bacterium; assembly: GCA_031368105.1. Taxonomy (GTDB): domain Bacteria; phylum Bacteroidota; class Bacteroidia; order Chitinophagales; family Chitinophagaceae; genus Ferruginibacter. Next base: position 6,297 of record JANLQY010000142.1, on the reverse strand, counting down.
TGTCGCCTTTTTCAAATTCATCTGCCAGCACCACCGTGGTTTTTATCTGCACATTTTTTTCAATCAATGCAGCCAGCATATTTTTATCCAACTGAAAATTTTCAATCATATTTTGCTCCAGCAGCGAAAATAATTCTGCATCTTTTATACAGGCATGTTTAATGATTTCTGCAAAGCCATTAATCCATTCGGCCTGTGGCAAAGTTTGCAGCAATGAATAATTAAACAACAAAAATGCCGGTTGCTTAATGAGCCCTACTAAATTTTTATACGCCCCAACATCCACTCCATTCTTTCCTCCTATTGCCGCATCCACCATTGCCAAAATACTGGTGGGTACAAAACCAAATCTCAATCCCCTCATATACACGCTGGCAGCATAGCCTGAAATATCTGTAACCACGCCACCGCCTACCCCAATAATAAAACTGTTCCTGTCTGCTTCCTTTTCAATCAACTGCTGAATGATATTATCAACAGCAGCCTGCTGTTTGTATTGTTCTCCGGCTTTTATCACAATGGTTTGCCAGCCTTCAAAAACACCCGCCTGTGCAGCAAATAGATTTTCATCAGTAATTAAAATCGTTTTCTCTTTCGGAACAATTTGTTCCAGATAAGAAAAGGGTGCATCAAAATAATAAGACGTTCCCCCATCCCCGCTAGCCAGCGGGGAGTTATTTGAAGCGTCTGCTAATTCGGATGCTTTAATAATTTTCATATACCAATTCCATTGTTTCTAAAAAATGTCTGAAATCCCCCTTTAGGGGATAAGGGTTAACTATTCATCACTTTATTCTGATGATTGATACTTTCCAAATGCACCGCATCAAAATACTTCGTAATAAATTCATTGCTCAGTCCCAGTGCTTCGCCTTTTTGGGTAGCCTTCTGCAAAATTTCATTCCAGCGGTTAGTCTGTAAAATGGTGATATTATTTTCTCTTTTAAATTCACCGATCTTATCAGCAATTTTCATCCGCTGCCCAATCAATGTCAGCAACTCATCATCCAGATGATTGATCTGCTCTCTTAGGGTAGCCAATGCCGTAAGGAAATCTGCCTTGTCTGTATTTTCACTTCTCCAGATCAGTGCATCCAGCATTTCTGCCAAACGCTCCGGTGTAATTTGCTGCTTGGCATCGCTCCAGGCATTATCCGGATCAATGTGGCTTTCAATCATCACGCCATCAAAATCAAGATCAATACTTTTTTGAGCCACCTGCTGCAGCATGTGCCTGTTGCCACAAATATGCGAAGGATCACAGATCAATATCATTTCAGGAAACCTGCGTTTCATTTCAATTGGCAGGTGCCACATCGGTGCATTTCGGTATTCAGTGTTGCCATAGTTGGAGAATCCACGATGGATCATTCCCACTTGTTTGATACCGGCTTTTTGTATCCGCTCAATACCACCACTCCACAATTCCAGGTCGGGATTGATAGGATTTTTTATCAGCACCGGAATATCAACACCACGAAGTGCATCTGCCACTTCCTGAACGCTGAATGGATTTACGGTAGTTCTTGCACCAATCCAAAGCATGTCCACATCAAACTGCAAAGCATCTTCTACATGCTTGGCTGTAGCCACTTCTACAGTGGTGGGCAAGCCTGTAATTTTCTTTGCCTGTGCCAACCAGGGCAACCCTTTTACACCGATCCCTTCAAACAATCCGGGTTTGGTACGAGGCTTCCAGATACCGGCTCTTAATATATCCACTTTGCCTGTTTTAGCCAGCCTGGTAGCGGTTTCCAGTACTTGCTCTTCTGTTTCTGCACTGCATGGACCACTGATAATCAGTGGACGCTTTGCCCATTTTTCCTGTATTAACTCTTTCATGTTTGCTGTTTGTGTTGACATTGTAAATTTAATTTTTTACCCATTAACAGGCAGGTTATTGATTAGTTATTTTATTTTTTGTTCCCAGCATTTTATTTTTATTCAACATCGTTGCGTCGCACTCTTGTACTGATGCAATTCTATTCAGCACTGCCTTATCATTTATACAGCCTGCTGCAACTTTGTAACCCTGTTGGCATAAATTCTTTTCATCAAATTACCCCCAAACCAAATTCATCATTTCATCTTTCTGCCCAGGTTGTAAAATCCATTTTAAATTTTATTTCTCCTTTTCCATGCATCCCCACTTCTTTCCATCCCTGCATCCGGTAAAAATTTTCTGCTCTTGTATCCGGGGTTGTTCCCAGCCAAACTGTTTCTTTTGTTTCACTAAAATACCAGTTCAGCATTGTATCATGCAGCTTCTTCCCAATCCCTTTTCCGGCATAATCCGGATGCACAAATAATGCCCAGATATTTTTATCTTTTAAATCAACAATTGAAAACCCCACCACCACATCATGTGTCAAACAAACCCAGCCTTTGCCCCTGTGAAATAAATATTCTTCCACATCCGCATCCGTAACCAGTGCAGGGTTGCTTAACATATTTTCCTTAACCGCATTTCTTACAAATTGTATTTGTTTTATGTCTCCAATCTGAGCCTCCCTGAAAATCATTCTAAAATCCTTTTAATCTTATTGGCATTCTCCATCAGTTCTATCAAATATTTCATATTCTCTTTTTCCAGACTGGCTTTAAATTTTTTCAACTGGCTGATGTGTTCATTTAAAACATCCAGCACATTTTCCCTGTTCTGCATAAATATCGGTGCCCACATTGCCGGATTACTTTTTGCAAGCCTTACGGTACTTTCAAAACCACCACCTGCAAGTTCAAAAATGGCATTTTCTTCTCTTTCCTTTTCCAATACCGTATTAGCCAAAGCAAAGGAAGTGATATGTGATATGTGGCTCACATACGCCGCATGTATATCATGGTTATAAGCATCCATATACACGATGTTCATCCCTATCGCTTTGTAGATTTCTTCTACTTTATCCACCGCAGCAGCATCGCTTTTATCTTTCTCACAAATAACACAGGCCCTGCCTGCAAAAGCCCCTCTCACAGCGGCTTCCGGCCCACTGTATTCGGTACCCCACATGGGATGTGTTGCTACAAAACGTTTACGCATCGGGTGATCTTTCAATGCATCACATAAAACAAATTTTGTTGATCCGGCATCCACTACAATCTGATGAGCATTCAGCATATCCATTACCTGTTTCACCACCGGAATCGTTGCATCAACAGGTATTGATACATAAATAAAATCACTTTGCTTAACGGCTTCCTCTAATGGTAATGCTTCATCAATAATACCCAGTTCTTTTGCCCTTTTCAAACTGGCTTCTGAACGGCCTACGCCAATAATTTTCTTTGCAAAGCCTTTCTCTTTTAGCGCCAGTGCCAGTGAACCTCCAATTAATCCAACTCCAATTATGGTAACGTTGTTAAACATTTTTTTCAATTACGAGTTATGAATATTGAATGACGAATTTGAAATTTCAAATTGCAAGTTTTTTATCCTTGTTATCGCTTCTTCTATTTTTTGTTCAGTACTGCAAAGGCTCACCCTTACAAATCCATTACCGGCACTTCCAAAAATTCCGCCGGGTGTAATGAATACACTGGCACCATGCAACACTTCATCACTCAACTCATATCCATCTTTATATTTCGCAGGAATAGAAGCCCACACAAACATGCCAGCCTGGATTTCGTCAAATACACAATCCAGTAATTTCAGTAAATCAAATATTTTTTCTCTTCTTGCCCGGTACACTTTATTTACTTCATCATGCCAGTCCTGCCCCAGCTCCAAAGCCTTTGCTGCTGCTAATTGTATGGGTAAAAACATACCACTGTCCATATTGCTTTTAAACCGCAGTACTTCATTTATTTTGTCCTTCGCTGCCACCATAATACCCACTCTCCAGCCCGCCATATTATGCGATTTGCTCAATGAGTTTAATTCAATGGCCACATCTTTTGCCCCTTCCACACTTAGTAAACTCATCGGGTTATCATTCAAAATAAAACTGTACGGATTGTCATGCACCAATAAAATATTGTGCTGTTTTGCAAATGCCACCAATTGCTCCAATACTTTTTTTGAAGGCAACTGCCCGGTCGGCATTTGAGGGTAATTGATAAAAAAGGCTTTTACCTTTAATGATGAATTTTCTTTTATTAAATTTTCCAATTGGCCGAAATCAGGATAATAATTATTCCCTTTTTTCAAATCATAAAATAATGGCGTGGCGCCAGAAATTTTTATCGCACTTGCATAAGTTGGATAGCCGGGGTTAGGAACTAGCACACCAACACCTGCTTCAAAATACGTCATACAAATATGCATGATGCCTTCTTTGCTTCCTATCAGCGGCAATATTTCTGTGTCTGCATCCAGCTCAACATCGTACCATTTTTTATACCAGTTGGCAATAGCTTTTCTCAATACCGGGCTGCCTTTATAATTCTGATATGCATGCTGATTGGGCTTTAAAGCTTCTTCATACAATGCTTTAATTACATCCGGATGCGGCGGCAGGTCGGGGCTGCCAATGCCCAGGTTGATTACCTGTTTGCCGGCCTTATTCAGTTCATCAATTTCCCTCAGCTTCTGAGAAAAATAATATTCACCAATATCTTCTAATCTTTTTGCTGCCTGCATACTTTTGTTTTTTATTACACGAATTTTTACGAATTACACTAATTATTAAAACTCATTTATGATCAACGATTCGTACAATTAGTGTAATTCATTTTAATTAGTGTAATCAAAAATTATTTTATTTTGCCATTTTTATAAACTCCTAGCACCTGCAAATCTTCTGTTTTCTTTTCTACCTCTGCCAATGCCTGTATGAGCTGTTCTTTTGAATCAAACTCCAAGTCGGCATGAAAAGAATATTTAAAATCACTTCCGGGTATCGGCATCGACTGCAGCTTGCTCAAGTTGATGCCTGCTTCTGCAATATTGGTCAATACTTTTGCAAGGCTTCCTTTTGAATGATCTGTATGAAAATTAATAGATGCTTTATTGGCGCCTTCCACTTCTTTCGCAACATCCACCCTTTGCAATATTAAAAACCTGGTGTAGTTATTTTTTAATGTATGGATGTTTGGAGCAATCATATCCAACTGATAAATCTCTGCTGCCAGCCTGCTGGCAATTGCTGCAATATACTTGCTGTGGTGTTTGTGAATATGTTTGGCACTGAGTGCTGTATCTTCTGTTTCCACCAGCTTCCAGTTGTATTTATCTAAAAAACCAAAGCACTGCTGTATCGCCATTGGGTGAGAGTGTACCTCTTTTATGTCTTCCAGTTTTACTCCTGGGTTTACCAGCAGGTTTTGTTTTATCTGTAAATATATTTCACCCACAATTTGCAGGTTACTTTTTTGCAACAGGTTATAGTTGGGCAAAATACTTCCTGCAATAGAATTTTCAATTGCCATTACACCACCATCACTTTCCTTTTTATTACCGGCAATTTTTATTACCTCCCTGAATGTAGCACAGCATATCACTTCCACCGCCTTACCATAAAACTGGCGTGCTGCTTCCTGATGAAAACATCCTTCAAAGCCCTGTATAGAAACTTTGGTTTCTTCCTTTTCTTTTTTTACCGAAGCACCTTCAAAATTTATCATATCACTCTTTGTAAAATTCATTTCCATTTTTGGGTATTCATATTCAGGATCACCTGCTTTTGAAATCCGGGATAAGTACAAAAAAAATCCCGGCTTTTAGCCGGGAACCTTTGTATGTTAATCTGTTTTAGTCATTAATAGTTAACAAAAGATTCCCTGGCTATTTTTAAAATAATAGCTAAAATAAAATCGGGTATATTTTGTGGCTTTGGTCACGTCGAAAAACAAAAATAAGAAGGAAAAAACTATCTGCCAATATTTTTTCAATAAACCAACAAATAATTTGAAAATATTTCACCAAAAATCCAAGTCAGCTATATTTTCAATAAATTATTTTATAAAAAGAGACGCCCCTAAGAATAGGGGCGACTTTAACGATTGCTTGCCATATGAAAAATTTTTATATGGAAAACGGCTTAGTTCAGCAGCAATCTGGCCGTTTGAATGAATTATTTCTTCTTAATAACTGAATCTACTTTCTTAACTAAAGAATCTACTTTTTTGGCAGCAGTATCCATTTTAGCAGCAGCAGCTTTCAAAGAATCAGCAGCAGCAGCAGCTTTTACTGAATCTGTATTAGCAGCAGCAGGAGTTTCAGTTGCATTGTTACAAGCTGCGAATGTAGCAGCGATAGCGAAAACAAAAAGTACTTTTTTCATTTTTTGAGATTTTTAATTTGTTATTTATGAACATTAATACAGCAGGCTAAAAAAAGTAACCCAACTTTTTTAA
>JANLQY010000132.1:0-62224 GCA_031368105.1 Chitinophagaceae bacterium | reverse complement strand
GAACCAAACCGCTTGAATATTTTTTGTAAAAACAAACCTACTTTTAAACTTTATTCTTGTAGGAGTTCCATCATCCATTAATCCAATAAAATTACTATCAGAAACGCCGTAAGTTTTTTTATTGCTCCTTCTTTCATCTTTTAATGGTAAGCCTCCATAAATATTTCTTGATTCTAATTCATGCTTCGTTGGGTCTCTTTTAAAGTCATACATTTTTTGATTAACCCATACTTTTATAAATATCTTCTTATCTGTAAATTTTATCACTTTACTTTTGGCCAGCGTTTTATTCAACTCCTTATCAATTTCTTTTTCCTTGTCTTTATTCTCCCACAAAATTGTATTCAGATTTGCCTTTTTCCATTCAGTAAGGTCGTATAGGTTTATATCGTTTTGTTTTTCGCTTTCATCATATATCCATATTGTAAATGCTAATGGCCAACGGCCCTGTAGTTTAAAAAACTCGTTGCTGGTAACAATAAAGCCGCTGTGAAATTTAAAATGATTGTCCCATATTTTTCTGAATGCTTTGTAGGTTGGCCTTGGTATCAGCCAACTCGTTGGTGTAAAAATCATTACTACGGAAGCAGTGCCATTTTGCAATTTTTTGTATTGTGCAATGTTCAGTATCTGCGATAAAAAACCGAGATATCTTTCTTTGCCTGCATCATCACCTGTATGCTCCAGTATGCTTGGGTGTATAGCATAAGCAGCATCGGTGCTGTCTCTTTCTTTTTGGTTTTCGTCTGTATTTTTATACGGTGGGTTTAGTAAAAAACAAATCGGTTTATCAACGGCAATATTTTTACGCTGCAATTCTGTTTGCAAAATCTGCATGTAAGTGGCAGCATCTTTATCCAAAAAATTTAAGCCAATGCCATCTGTTGTTTTTGGTATAATGGTAAAGCCTGTTTCGGTATGGTAAGGGTCGGCCTGCATACGCCGTTCTATCGTTCGCAATAAATCGGCTTGCAATTCGCTTACAATTTTATGCTTTAATTTTCCACGCCAGCTACTTACCAGGTTGCCACTGCCTGCTGCCGGATCAAACACAATATAGTCTTCGTGTATATTGCCGGGAAAATGCTGCATTGCAAACCACAAAGCAAACTTGCTGAGGTTGGCATCGGTAAAAAATATACCGTGTTGCTTTACATAATCGGGTGCAATGGTTGCAAGTACTTCATCAAAGCGGCTAAAATAATAATCCACCGTAAGGCCGCTGCCTTCGTTGGTAAAAATGTATTGGCTTTCTACAAAGCGCTTAAAATCTTCTACTTTTTGTGGGTGTATCAATACTTCTTCACTATGCTTATTTCCGTGATAACCCAATACCCTTACTTCGTTGCCGGTTTCATTGGTGCTTACCTTGCTTGTAATATCCCAAAAATAAATGATAGTGTAAAAAGCATGTACTGCTTCAATGGGTGTGGCAAACATGGTTTTCATCCGTTCAATACAGTTGATGAAATTATGTGTGCCAATTTGCTGGCGGTCGCTATCAATGTTGCGTAAGATTTTTAAAATCTCAAAACTTTCCGTGGTCAGGTTTTTTGCATCGCCAAAAATATCGCCTTGCAAATCTTTGGGTGTAAGCCAGTAAAAAGCGGCTTCCTGTATTTGCCTTTTTATTTGTGGCGTGGTTTTCTTTGCATTCAGTTTTCCTATTTCGTTGGGCGCCGTATGTGGGTCGCTTGTTTTGCTGAGTATGGTTACATACTCAGGCAGTTTATTTAATTTCCAAATACCAATAAATTCCCTTGCCACCACCATTACAGTGTGATAACCCAAACCATATTTTTTTTGATAATGCAATGCTTGGTAAAAGCCCGGCAGCCAATCACTAAAATCTGTTTTAGCTTCAACAATCAGTTGCCCGTCAATATATACATCAGCGCCACAGGCTGCTGATTCTATTTTCATTTTATCCGCAAACAGTTTCTTGAAAAGTGGATACAGCAATGGCCTCCGGGCATCTTCATTATAAGTACTGCGGAGATATTTTTTAAACGATTCTAATTCGTCTGCAATTTTTGGTTTTGACATTAAATTTTAGGGGTATTATTTTTTAAATAAAATGCCAAAGCATTAAAATCAAAAATTAATTATTGCTTTGGAGCAAATCCTTTTTCAATGTTGGGTTGCTTTTGTTTGCTAAGATAAAACAATGCTTAGTTAGTCCCCTGCATCTAAACATAAACTTTTCTTTTATAAATTTTTGTTTGTTGGCAGCAGCATATATTGCATTTCCAAAAGCCACGGATCGGGGTTCAAAAAAAGCCACCTCAAAAGAGGCGGCCTTTAAACCCAATCCTGCTTATACCACTAAACTTATATCCATCCTTTCCAACGCATCAGCCCGGCACTGCCAATTAATGCAAAGCCCATCCAAAGAAATCCGTTAGCGGAACGGCTGTTATTTTCCTGATCATTTTTTACCAATGGCAACAGGCTGGCATATTGTGCCTCGGCCACATCTTCTTCATCATTTTTTGCAGTGGCATCTTCCTGCCAGTTGTCAATATTTGTTCCGGTGAGGGCAGTCAGTTCCATCAATTCTTCCTTTCTTCTTTTCTTTAAATCCTGTAAATATTTTTTACCTGCAGCACAGGTAAAGTTGCCGGTAGCAGGGTGGGTGATAACATACCTGGCCTGGAAAGTTTCTGTATTGGGTGTTACCTGGAACATCAGATCCTGTGCAAAGCGGTTGCGGTTGTAACGAAAATGCAGCCTCGTAAAATGTACATTTTTGCTGCCGTCTTCTACATCACTTTCATTGTTTACATCACTGTAATCGCTCCAGTCTTTATTGAGCCACCATACACCACTCTGCACCAGGTCCTGCTCCGTGGGGGCAGTGGCAATGCAGGGATCGCAATGATAAAAATTTTGTGGGCTCACATCCCAGGCATATTCTAAAAAAGAAATACTCTCCTCTTCTTTTTTCCATTGGTTGGTAAAAAGATTGTTGTAAAAACTGCCAAAGTTTTTTTGTATAAACAGCGGAACTTTATTGCCGGTAGGGATATTTACATTGCGGTAGTTGGTGCATTCAATTCTTCCCTTACGGGTAAAGGCATACACAATCAGGTCCTGGTCGCCATCAGCATTGGCCATGCCGAGCCGGATGGGCAGCATAAATTTTGGAGAGGTAAAACTGATTTGGATGGGGCGTAAAAAATTGCCGGCCAGTTTTTTCTTTTCCTGCTCATTTACTTTCACCACAAAAAATTTCAGGTTGCTTTTAATGTAAGGGTCAAGCACTTCTTCCGCTCCTTTTGGAATTTTGTAATCATTGCCGGTGAGCCATTCTTTTAAGCCGCCGCTTTCTTTAGCACTTAAAATTAAAATATCGTATTCGCCTACAATGTACTTGGCTTCTACTTTTACGCCTAGGTCTTTTTTAAAACTATCCATTGACGAGCTACCTCTTATTCTTATACCAGACACAGCCCCGGATAAACTAACCGCTTTCTCATCTTCATTATAACTGTTACACGGATTCTGATCCCAATATTCTACCAATCTTGGCGCACTGTAATCATTCAGTCTTTGAAACAAAGACTGATCCACCACTTTTACATCACTCTTTTGCAGCACAACCGGTACCGGCACCACCATGGCAAAATCTTTGCTGTCACCTTTAAAATCATTATACATGGTAATCACATTTCGGTTGCCATCCCTCACTAAAATTACCTGGCTGGTTTTGTTTTTTAAAGTAGCATCGGCCTTGCTTACATAAAAGCCGCAAAAGGAATACAGGACTGGCGAAACGCCGATGATAGCTGCGATGATAATAAGTTTCTTTTTCATACTAAATGGTTTATTGATGCCCCAACCCCTGAAGGGGAAGTTTGGAGCTTTTGTTATTAAATCGGTTTAAGTAAAAACTCTTTTTTATTTTCTTTAATTACCGTACTATTTTTCCATTCAAATCTTTTTGCTTTAAATAAATGATCCAGCAGCGGTACTAATGGTTGAGAAAATACCAGCACCCACACCGGTGTACCATTCATGAATTTGAAAGTGGCCAGGTAAAATGCAATGCCTGCGATTGCTGCAGCCCACACTATTCTTGCAGCAGGATGATTGGGAGTGGTCTTGGGATCTGTAATCATAAAAAAAGAAAATAATAACAAGCTGCCGGTGCTGATGGATTGCACAAAAAAATCAACCGGCCACTGCAGGTAAATAACTTGACGAATAAATAGCAGGCCTGCATAGGTTAGTAAAAAGGCGAGGCTGACATCTAATTTTTGAACACGGGTTACCACAATAAAACCAAGGCATAGCACCCCAAATAATATTACCGTACTGCTGCCCCATTGCCCGGGGCTGAACCATGCTTTACTGGTCAACAGTATAGTTGCAACAATGCCCAATGCACTGGGGTTAAAAATATGTTTGCCTTTATAACAAATAATATACTTTGACAAAATAGAAACAGCCGCTGCCAGTGCAGCCACATACCAATAATTTGTTTTTAGCAACAGGCTTAGCCCAAAAGATGAAATGAGTATGGAAGGAAAACCAAATTGGAACCGCTGTAATAGAGGAATAGCGGCAGTGCTTTGTTTTGGGATTAAAAGTTCACAAAAAAATTGTGCAGCAATGCTTACACCAAAATAGGTTGTATACAGCCACCAGTCAGCATTCCAGTGCAGGAAGAAGACACCGTAGCTTAAAAAAGCCAGCTGAAAAATAATTTGGAAATAACGGGTATCTTTAAAAATGGAGCGCTGCATGCTGGTTGATTTATTTCTTAGATGTAGCTATTTTTATTTTTACATAAATGATTTGAAATTTTTTTTCTCAAGAAGTTTTAAAATTGTAAAAGCCACAAACAAATATTACTTTGGGTAAAAAATAAACAGATGAAAAGAGTAACAGCAATTGGAGGAGTTTTTTTTAAATGCAAAAACCCGGATGCACAAATGGACTGGTACCATCAGCACCTCGGTATTGCGATGGATAAATACGGCACCAGCTTTCAATGGCGGCAGGCAGATAATAAGGAGAAAAAAGGGCATACAGTATGGAGTCCTTTTAAAGAAGATTCTGATTATTTTGGCAACCCATCGCAGCAATACATGATCAACTACCGGGTAGATAATTTAGTGACATTGGTAGAGCAGTTAAAAAAAGAAGGCGTAACCATTGTGGATGAAATAGAAGAATTTGAATACGGCAAATTTGTACACATACTCGACCTGGAGGGCAATCAGGTAGAACTATGGGAAGCCAACGATGAAGTGTATGAAAAGATGCTGAATGCAGTAACGAAATAAACCCCTGTTAAAAGGCAATTGCTGCAGCAATTTTTGTAAATTTGATAGTAAATAAACAGGATGAAAAACAGGCCACACATTATTAATACAGCCCTGCTTTGGGAGTATGACTTGGAAACTTTTAATTACGAGAAGTCGTACAAAATTGTAATTGAAAGGGTCTTGGAAAGAGGGAACCTTGAAGAATGGAAAGAAATGGTAAAAATTTATTCAAGAGAAAAAATACTGGAAACAATTGAGTGGAGTGTCCAATTGGAGCAACGGGATAAGGAATTTTCTAAATTTTTTTTATATTCCGATTTATTAGATGCTGCATAAAAACCCTTTTATCGTTTCCCCTGAAACATTTGAATTGATCCAGCAACTGCAAAGCCTGCCGGGACTAAGCAATTTTTTTCTTGTGGGAGGTACATCGCTGGCATTGCAATTAGGGCACCGGAATTCTATAGACATTGACCTGTTTACAAAACATGATTTTATTGCCGAAGAAATAAGCCTGTTATTGAACAATCAATTTACTTATACAACTACACTGGCAAGAAAAAATGTAGTGTTAGCTGTTGTAAACGGAATCAAAACGGATTTCATAAAACATGATTACCCTTTAATTCTTCCACCCATTACCGAAGAGGGGATTACTTTTTTAAGCAAGGAAGATATTGTAGCAATGAAGCTCCATGCCATTATTCAAAGTGGCAAGCGGCTGAAAGATTTTATTGATATTTACTTTTTACTGGAGCATTTCAGCATGCAGCAAATGCTGCGGTTGTTTACACAGAAATATACCTACTCCAATGAATTGATTGCGATAAAGGCGGTGAGTTATTTTGGTGATATTGATGAAAATATGGATCCACTAAAGCTGCTGAAACCACTGAAGCTGAAACAAATCATAGCAAGGATTAACGAAGCCTGCCTGCATACTAATAAAATATTTTAAACTAATTTATCAAATGAAAAAAATATTTGCCATCACTATTTTTGCAGTGCTGTTTATTTGCTTTACCGTTGATAAAAATCAACCAGTAGTCAGGAGCCAAATTTTTTTTACCAACAATGATACAGCTTATGTATGCCTGCCCTGCGGCTATGGTTGTGATACGATTGTGCATGACAAGCCGGGCATGTGCGGCCATTGCAATATGCAGCTGGTAGATAAAAAAACTATCCGCTTTGGCAGCATAGACCCTAATGTGCTTTGTAGTTTTATTGCTGATGTGGGAAAAGAAAAAGTAGTGCTGCTGGATGTTAGGACGAGAGAAGAATTTACAGGCAAAGCACCGGATAAATTTGGTAAACTTGCAGGTGCTATTAATATACCGGTACAATTACTTCCTAAAAGAATGAAGGAGTTGCAAAAATATAAAGACAAAGAAATAGTGGTATACTGCAGCCACAGCCACCGCAGCCCGATGGCTAGCTACCTGCTTATGCAAAATGGTTTTAGCAGGGTTACTAATATGGAGTATGGTATGAGTGAATGGAAGAATAAAGTGAAGCCGGATGCCTGCAATAAAAAACTGTATGTAAAGCAGTGAGATGCCGGTGTTTTTTGCTGAATAGAATTGTTGCCGTACAATGGAGTGACACAACTAAAGCCTGATAGTAGCAATAAAGCCGGCTAAATAAAAATTTATAAAATCATAAAAATAAACAATGAACAATGCCATCAGCTGGTTTGAAATACCGGCGACAGATTTAGCAAGGGCTACAAAATTTTACGAAACTATTTTCAACACGGCTTTGATACCGGTGGATATGCCCAATATCAAAATGCGGATGTTTCCCATTACGGATATGCAAAATGGTATTGGCGGTGCAGTGGTTGACAGTGGCGGCTTTCATAAACCTTCTGCAACAGACGGGCCATTGATTTATTTAAATGGTAACCCCGATTTACAAAATATACTGGATAAAGTGGAAGCTGCCGGTGGAAAAATTGCTGTGCCTAAAACAATAATCAGTGAGGCATTTGGTTTTATGGCCATCATTATTGATACCGAGGGTAACAGGATAGGTCTGCACAGCATACCTCAATAAATTTAATATGGCTTACAATGAAAAAATGGTCGACAGGGTAAGAGAAATAATTGCGCTGACGCATGACAATGTAGAAGAGAAAAAAATGTTTTCCGGCATGTGCTTTATGGTTAATGATAAAATGTGTGTGGGTGTAAGAGCTGATACAGTAATGGTGAGGATTGATTCTGAAATATTTGAAGCAGGAATTCAAAAAGAGGGCTGCATGCCAATGGAGATGAAAGGGAAATTGATGAAAGGGTTTGTGTTTGTAAATGAAGAAGCGCTGAAAACAACAAAGCAATTAAATTATTGGGTGCAGCTGGCATTGGAATATAATCCAACAGCTAAATCATCCAAAAAGAAAAAATAATTTTATGCAATCAAAAGCAACAACCGTGGCAGCTTATTTAAAAGAACTGCCCGCCGACAGAAAAGAGCCGATGGCAAAGCTGCGGAATGTGATACTGGAAAATTTACCCAGGGGGTTTAAAGAAATCATGAGTTATGGAATGATTGGTTATGTGGTGCCACACAGTATTTATCCAGCCGGTTATCATTGCGACCCTAAGCTGCCGCTTGGCTTTATTAATATCGCATCTCAAAAAATTTTTATTGCTTTATACCACATGGGTGTGTACGCAGACCCAACACTGTTGAAATGGTTTGTGGATGAATATGCAAAAGTGGTTCCTTCTAAACTGGACATGGGAAAAAGCTGTGCCCGGTTTAAAAAGCCGGAGCATATTCCATACAAATTAATTGGTGAGTTGTGCAGCAAAATAACTGTTGAGCAATGGATTGAGAAGTATGAAAGGGTTTTGAAAACGAGTAAAAATTAATTAACTGGTATAATATAGTCCTGCATTATTCTGAGAGTTCATCTAACAAAATTGTTATTCTTTCAATCAGCTCATCATAAGAAGTATAACCCTTTGCCAGCAAATGAAATTTTGTTTCGCCTGTCTGCATCAGCACTGCCGGAAAAGCATCTACCTGCAATTGTTTGCACAAAGCAAATTCGTAATGAGCCATTTCTTTATACTCATCGCTTTGCAGTTTTGTATAAAATGCTTCCGGCTGTATGCTGTATTTTTCCAGCAAATGAAGATAGGCTTCGTTATCATCAAGATCTCTGCCTTCAAAGTTCAATGCGTATTGCAGGTCAGATGCAAACTCCAGTTGCCTTTCAGGATAATACTCTTTGAAAATACACAAGGCAATAGCAGGCTTTTCAGAATTCATCACCCAATCGCTTAGTTCGGGATGGTTGATATGCCACAAAAAATCTTCGCCAAATTTTATACCCGTTAGTTCTTCCACTCTTTTGTAAGCAGTTTGTATGTAAGGGCCAATTTTTTCAATGGGTGCCACCGATTCTTCAATCATCATCCCGCCGCTTAATACTTCTATTGTCAATTCATTTTTAAAAGTGTCAGCAATTTTTTTCATCACCGGACTAAAGCCGTAGCACCAGCCGCAGTAAGCATCATAACAATAAATTAAAATGGGTTGCATGTGGTAAAGATACTGAATGACAACCTGAGGGCTATTGCAGTTAATGAAAATTGTCTTTACATTTAATGAACGACCCTTTCTTCTTAACCTTTAAACTTTAATCCATGCGGATTGCAACCTTCAACACCGAAAATTTATTTTCCAGGGCAAGGGTATTAAATTTTATCAACAATGCCGACGGCGATAAAATACTAAAACAAATTGCCGGCCTGCAGGCCGAACTGGCAAAGAAAGTGTATGATAAAACAGCCATACTTAAATTATATAATTCGCTAAAAGAATATATTGAGATACAGGAAAACAGGGGCAAGTTATTTAAGCGGCAGTCTTTTGCAATAAAAGGAGTGCTGGCCAATGGTGTGGATGACTGGGATGGCAGCATCCAGTTTAAAAGAGAAAAATTTACTGAGACCACTAGGATCAATACAGCGAAAGTGTTGAAAGCAATTGCAGCCGATGTACAATGCCTGGTAGAAGTGGAAAGCCGTGAAGTGATGCAAAACTTTAACAGCGATATGCTGACAACAAAAAAATTTCCTTTCAATATTTTAATTGATGGAAATGATGAAAGAGGGATTGATGTGGGCTTGTTTTCGAGGCTCCCGATTAAGAATATCCGCACACATATTTTTGATAAAGAAAAACCGGGCAGCAAAAATTTTCTTTTCAGCCGTGACTGTTTGGAAGTGGAGCTGGAAGTTAAAAAAAATCAATCACTGCATGTGTTATGTAATCATTTTAAAAGTAAAGGGTACAGCACTTCTTCAAAGACTGCTGATACCCGACGTGCCTTACAGGCCAATGCCGTAAAAAATATCCTTAAAAATAATTATGATCTCACTACAGACTGGGTGGTGGTGATTGGAGATTTTAATGATACCCCTGATTCAAAACCGCTGCAGCAATTGTTGAACACACTAAATCTTTTTGATGTGCTGTAATTAAAATTTGACAACAACATTGATAAACGCTACACTTATTTTTTTAAACAAAAAATACAGATAGATTTTATACTGGTAAGCAAACCGCTTAAAGATTTGTTTGTGGATGCCGGGGTGGAAAGAAGGGGAATGTTTGAGCTGGATACTTTAAGCAATGGTGCCGAAAAAAGATTTGATACCGTAACAGCCTTATCCAATGAGGCATCCGACCATGCGGCTGTATGGGCTGATTTTAATATTTGACAACACCCCTGCAATATCTGCCACCAGGCCCACACGGTCTTTACACTGAATAAGAATTACCATTTTGTAAAAGTGTTTTAATAAATGCCGTCAATAGCAAATATTAAAGCGTTCAATATTTACCATTCTAATGTGCCAGCAGCCAATTCTCACCCACACCAATCTGTGCATCAGTCGGCACTCCATTGGGCAATGCCAGCGCCGTTTGCATACATTCTAAAATGACCGGCTGGATGATTTCTATTTCATCTTTGTGTGCATCAAACACCAATTCATCATGTACCTGCAGCAGCATCTTTGATTTGAAATTATGTTGTTTAAAAGCAGCATGAATTTTTATCATGGCCAGTTTTATCATGTCGGCTGCACTGCCCTGTATGGGTGAGTTGATAGCATTGCGTTCTGCAAAACCACGTACGGTAAAGTTGGCAGAGTTAATGTCTTTGAGCCAGCGCTTTCGTCCCATCAGCGTTTCTACATAGCCGGTTTCTTTTGCAAAGTTGATGGTATCATCCATGTACTTTTGAATATTGGGAAATTGCTTTTTGTAGTTGTCAATAATTTCTTTTGCTTCTGTTCTTGAAATGCCGAGATTTTCTGCAAGGCCAAATGCACCCTGTCCGTAAATGATACCAAAGTTGACACTCTTGGCTTTGTACCGCATTTCTTTTGTGACATCTTTTTCTTCTACATTAAAAACTTTTGCTGCGCTGGCGGTATGAATATCTTTTCCTGTTTTAAATGCTTCACACATATTTATATCACCGCTGATGGCAGCAACAATGCGTAATTCAATTTGTGAATAATCCGCAGAAACCAGTAAATGATTTTCATCTCTTGGGATAAAAGCTTTTCTTATTTCCCTTCCTCTTTCTGTACGTACCGGAATGTTTTGCAAATTAGGATCAGTACTGCTGAGCCTGCCTGTAACTGCTACCGCCTGTGCATAAGAAGTGTGTACCCTACCTGTTTTTTTATTGATCATCAGCGGCAACGCATCTACATAAGTATTCTTCAGTTTGGTAAGTTCTCTAAAGGCTAAAATATCATTGCAGATTTTGTTGTTGACGGCCAGCTTAGCCAGTACATCTTCGCCGGTGGCGTATTGGCCGGTCTTTGTTTTTTTCGCTTTGGGATCCAGTTGTAATTTTTCAAACAGCACTTCGCCTAATTGTTTAGGTGATGCTAAATTGAAACGTACACCTGCCTGTGCATACACACTTTCCTCATTTTGCTTTGCCTCTTTTTCAAGGATGGAGCTGTAGTCTTTTAAAAATCCTTCATCAATGCGGATGCCTTCAAACTCCATATCGGTCAGCACTTTTACCAACGGATTTTCTACTTCGTAAAAAACTTTTTCTACTGCTTTTGTTTTTAGCTGGGGAAGAAAAATATTTTTTAGCTGCAATGTAATGTCTGCATCTTCTGCTGCGTACTCTTTTATTTTTTCCAGTTCCACATCCCTCATGTTGCCCTGGCCTTTTCCTTTTTTGCCAATCAATTCGGTAATGGATACAGGCTGATAACCCAAATATTTTGCACTCAGCATATCCATGCTCCGCTTGCCTTCCGGCTCTATTACATAGTGTGCCAGCATGGTGTCAAAAATATTTCCTTTCAACTCAAAGCCATACCATTTCAACATCAGCATATCGTATTTGATATTTTGTCCTACCCAGGTGATGTTGGTATTGTTGAATAATAGTTGAAAGTTGTTTAAGAGTTGAATACAGGCATTTCTGTCTGCATGGCATGGTATGTAATAACCTTCGCCGGGCTTGAAAGAAAAACTTAAACCAACCAATTCTGCAGCATTGGCATCAAGGCCGGTAGTTTCAGTATCAAAACAGATTTCGGATTGCTGCATTGCTGCATTGATAAATTCTTTTATCGCTGATTCATCATTCAGTAAAATATAATTGTGTGCTGTGTTGCTGATGTTTTTATCTGCCAGCATGGGGTTCTCTTCGGAACCACCGTCGGGGTTTTCAACCCCCAACGGGGTTGCTGCTGCAGCCTGGTTTTCAGCCGGGCTGCCAAATAAATCCATCTGCGGACTGTCGCTTTTTTGTTTTGCTTTTTGAGTGCCGGTTGTTGATTGGCCGTCATCCGTCTTTGGTCTCCATTCATCTGCCAATGCTCCGGCTTCCTCTCCCAGCAGGCGTTTTGTCAATGCCCGAAACTCCAGTTCTGCAAAAACTTCTTTCAATAACTCTTTGTTCATTTCTTTTATTCTGAAGTCTTCTTCATGAAAAATAGCTGCTGGTATATCGATAATAATTGTGGCCAATTTTTTACTCATGATGGCGTCTTCTTTTCCCATCCTTACTTTTTCTCCCAATGCTCCTTTTATATTTTCTGCATTGGCCAAAATATTTTCCAGTGTTTCATATTCTGCCAGCAACTTAGCCGCTGTTTTTTCTCCCACGCCTTTTATGCCCGGGATATTATCAACAGCATCTCCCATCAATCCTAAAATATCTATTACCTGGCTCACATCTCTGATACCCCATTTTTCACACACTTCTTTTGGCCCCATTATTTCAATGTTCCCTCCCTGGTAAGGCGGCTTATAGATCTTAATATTTTCAGAAACCAATTGCCCGTAATCTTTGTCGGGTGTTACCATAAAAACTTCGTAGCCTTCTCTCTCTGCCTGCTTAGCCAACGCACCAATTACATCATCTGCTTCGTATCCGTCAATGGCAATCACAGGAATATTCAATGCTTCAATAATCCGTTTGATATCTGGTACTGCCAATGAAATATCTTCCGGTGTTTCCTGGCGGTTGGCTTTGTAATCTGCAAAATCAGTATGGCGTTCTGTTGGTGCATGTGTATCGAAACATACGGCCATGTGTGTAGGCTTTTGGTTGTTGATTAAATCTATCAGCGTATTGGTAAACCCAAATTGGGCATTGGTATTTTTACCTTTACTGGTAATCCGGGGATTCCTGATCAACGCATAGTAAGCTCTGAAAACAAGGGCATAGGCATCTAATAAAAATAATTTTTTTTGCATGGGGTAAAAGTAAAAACTAAAAACGGTTTTGCCACAGATTACACGGATTAACACAGATAATATAAAAGGCAGGAGGAAATTTATTCCCCTGCCTTCAATCTTTTTTATACTCTTTTTCTCCTTTTGCCTCTTTGTCTAAAATCGGGTATCAATAAACAGCGGAAGCATTGCCCTCCAGGTGGGCCAGTCGTGTTTCCATTCATTTCCCCACACACTCAGTTCGTAGTTGATGCCTTTATTGTACAGCACGCCTGCAAAAGCACGGGCCGCATCCGGTGCTTCATATTCTCCTTCGCCGGTTAAAATGTGGATGTGCTGGCTGCTGCGTATTTGTTCTAAAATGTTATGGTCTGTTAAGTTGGGCATGTAGTGCATGGGCGAATTGTAATATACCTGTTCATCAAAAAAGCCCTTGGTATATTCTGTAAGGTCGTACACGCCGCTCATAGCAATTACACCATTGATAAGGTCGGGGCGTTTTAAAAATAAATTCATGCTGTGCAAAGCACCCAAAGATGCCCCGGCAAGAATAATGGATGTGTTCCAGGAAGTGGCATTTTTAATAAAGGGAATCACTTCGTTGTACACATACTCGTTGTATTGATTATGCTTGATAGCTTTGTGTTCGCCGAGCATTTCATTATTGAGCCAGCTTTCTTTGTTGATGCTGTCTATCGAAAACACTTTCATTTTTCCGGCTTCAATAAAAGGAGCCAATTGGTCAATCATTTGAAACCGTTCGTATTCCAAATAATCGGCACCGGCGGTGGGCACTAATAATAAAGCAAATCCATAAGTACCATAGGTAACGATGGGCATTTCTTTTTGCAGCGAAGGGCTGAACCAGAAAGTAGTTGATCTGTCCATATAATAAATGTTAATGAAATAAGGTTTAAAGTACTAACAAAAATTAAGGTGGAGAAATTTTATATATTTGCTTTACAACAGTAACCGGACTTAATCATTTAAAATAATATTATGAAGCTTAGATTATCATCCGCACTTTTATTTTTTGCGGCTATTTTATTTTTCTCTTCCTGTGAAAAAGAGTACAGTTTTGAAAATGGGGGTACACCTGGCGTTATCGTCGGAGGTTCCTCCGGAGGTACAGCAATCTTTACATTTAATGGTGGGACAGGAAGCTGTACCGGGGCTGTAAGCGGTACTTATACTGCCGGCACTGCTTTAGGAGCAGCAAATACGGTAGCCATACAATTAAATGTAGATAGTATAGGAACTTATACCCTCTCAACTTCCACTAACAATGGCATTTCTTTCAGTGGCTCTGGTACATTTACTGCAACCGGCAGCCAGACCATTACATTAACAGGAACAGGTACTCCTTTAACAGCCGGCACTTTTAATTATACACCGGGAGCTACAGGTTGCACATTTTCAATAACAGCAGCAGGAGTGGTTTCTTCAGTTAATTGTAAAAGTTGTGAATACTATCCGGCCTGCCCCACATCCTGGTATAAATATGCCGATACGATTAATGGAACGGCAAGTGAATTTACTTCCACACATGTCTCTTCTATTGACACGACAATAAGTGGTGTAGCCTATCAAAAATTAACTTATAGTACAGTTCCGGCTTCTATGGGAGGCAATAGTGCAGTTTACTACAATTGCAATAATGGTGTAACGACACTAAAAACTTACAATTCAGTTACCATTATCAGTGGAACTGTTGTTGCTGAAGCTACCGTAAGGCCCATAAAAGCAAATGAGGCGGTTGGGTCTACCTGGACTGACATTAATGATTTGCCGGGAGGTGGAGGACAGACTTATGAATCCACATTTTCTGTTGTTGAAAAAGGGATAACAAGGGTGTTGGGCGGAACAACTTTTACGGATGTAATACATATCCATTTATCTACGGGAACTACCATTTTGGGAACGTATCTTGAATCTGCAACAACAGAATATTATTATGCAAGAGGGATTGGTTTAATTGAAGCAATTACTACCAATTCATTAACCGGCAATATCTTTTTACACCAGGTAATTATTAGTTATTTTATTCCATAAAACTTGAATACGACATTCATATAATAAAAAATGGCAGGATGAAAATCCTGCCATTTTTTATTATAACACCCCTTCTTTAATCTCTGTCCATAATTCCCGGTAACATTTAGCAGCATAGCTGCTGTTGGCAAATTCCATAATGGGGGCTTTGTGGATACCCATTTTTTCTACATCACTCAGATAAGGAATGTAGCTCTGAAAAAAACGTTTGTCTTTGTACAGTTCTTCCATTATTTCGTTGTGCAGGTTCTTCCGCAGATCGGCCATGGTAAAGAAGCACATCATCTTTCTAATATCAATATCTTTTTCTTTAAAATAATCTTTCACCATGTGGTAAGTGCGGATGGACAGGGTAGTGGGGATCACCGGCATCAGTACAATATCTGCGGCAGTAAAAATATTTTCACTCAAAGCGCTGAAGCCCGGAGGACAATCAATAAATAGAAAATCATATTCTTTATCCAGTTGCTTTAGCACACCTTTCAGCCTGTTTTTATTGCCCTTCATTTCTTCCAGCATAATGTCGGCACTTTTGCTGGAGTTGTCGGCGGGTATCACATCCATCAATTCAAAGTCGGTGCTGAGTATGGCAGGCTCCAGGTCAGCATCTTTTGTAATCAACTTTTTTATACCGGGATGTGTTTTGGGTTTGGCTTTGTAATAAAAGCTGGCAGAGCCCTGTGGGTCAATATCCCAGAGCAATGTCTTGTAGCCATCGGCGGCAGCTAAGTACGCAAGGTTTACGCAACTGGCGGTTTTGCCTACGCCGCCTTTGAGGTTGTAAAGTGCAATGGTGGTCATGATGATTGATTTTTTGGATGTATAGGAAAGGTAGGGAAAAATGGGTTTATTGAGAAAGGTTTTCCAAATCGTTCAAGTCTTTAAATCTTCCGGCAGCTTTTTTAGCCTTTATCAAATCGTTGTAATGAACCAGCTTTATAATTAAACCGGCATCATCATATTGCTGTGCTCCCAAATAGCATTCTTCAAAATTGAGCCCACCCATTTTCGTCATAATATCAATAGCTACCGGCTTTCTGCCAAAGCGAAATACATCCCAATTTTGATGCTGAAGAAAATTTTCTTCTGTCATATCAAATATGGGCATCTTAAATTCATAAAATGCAGTTACCAGTTTTTTGTAATTATTTGTTGTTCGGTTTACCCAAATATCCATATCTCCTGTTGTTCTTGGATACCCATGTAATATCACGGCATATCCGCCAACTAAAAGATATTCTACGTCATTATTATTTAATGCCTGCAAAAAATCCCTGAAATCCTGGTTAAAAATGTTTCCCATCTTTAAAATTTCTTACTTCAAAAAAAGATTTGTCAATGGACGGAGGGCTTCCTAATGGGTAGTTGTATGCAATAGCTATCAGCCGGTTAGCAATTGCTAATCTTTCTGTTGCTGTATTAGATTTGTAATTGTTGATTGCCTCATCCGCATCCTTAAAACTCATTGCTGTAAATGAAGTTTTATCAAGCCTGAAATTGATTGCCACTTTTATAATTGTTTCATTAAAGTTACTATGATTTATAATCATTATTGCTTCATCCCTTCCAGCTCCTTCTGCAACCTAAACATCTCATCTCTCAATCTTGCCGCTTCCATAAAATCCATATCCTTTGCTGCTTTTTCCATTGATTTTTTGGTGGCAGTAATTTTCTTTTCCATTTTTGGTATGGTTAAATATTCTTCCTGCTCTTCGGCAGCAACTGTTATAATGTCTTCATCAGCGCCAATGGAATAGGGTCTTGATGGGTCGTAACCTTTTACATCCAGCACTGAGCCCTGTGCAAAAATTTGTTCTTTGCTTTTGATAATTGTTGTTGGGGTAATGTTATGTTCAATATTGTAAGCAATTTGTTTTTCCCGGCGGCGCTGTGTTTCATCAATTGTTTTTTGCATGCTCGCCGTCATCTTATCAGCATAAAAAATCACCAGGCCATCTACATTTCTAGCTGCCCTTCCGGCTGTTTGTGTAAGGCTTCTTTCATTGCGTAGAAAACCTTCTTTGTCTGCATCTAAAATGGCTACCAGCGAAACTTCCGGCAGATCCAACCCTTCCCTTAATAAATTCACGCCTACCAACACATCAATAATTCCCAATCGCAATTCTCTTAAAATTTCCACTCTCTCCAGTGCATCTACTTCGCTGTGAATGTATTTGCTTTTAATGTTGATGCGGTGCAGGTATTTGTCCATTTCCTCTGCCATGCGTTTGGTCAATGTTGTTACCAGCACACGGTCGCCTTTGGTAATGCGTTTGTCAATTTCATCCAGCAAATCATCTATTTGATTGATGGAAGGACGGACTTCAATTAGCGGATCTAATAACCCTGTTGGACGTACAACCTGTTCTACCACTACGCCGCCGGTTTTCTCCAATTCAAATTCACTTGGTGTAGCACTTACAAAAATGGTTTGTCCAATCATGTCTTCAAATTCATGAAAATTTAATGGCCGGTTGTCTAATGCACTGGGCAAACGAAAACCGTAATCCACTAAAATTAATTTCCTGCTTCGGTCGCCACCATACATACCGCTTATTTGTGGTACAGTTTGATGACTCTCATCTAAAATGCAAATAAAATCTTTTGGAAAATAATCTAATAAACAGAAGGGCCTTGTGCCGGGTTTTCTTCGGTCAAAAAACCTTGAATAATTTTCAATGCCGTTGCAATAGCCCAGTTCCCTTATCATTTCCAAATCATAATTTACCCTTTCACTCAGGCGTTGTGCTTCTATAAATTTACCGCTGTTTTTAAAATATTCTACCTGTGTTGCCGTCTCATCCTGTATCTCATAAATCACCTGCTGCATAATGTCTTTTGGCGCTAAATATAAATTGGCAGGAAAAATAGCAGCATTATCCACCAGCCCAATACGTTTGCTGCTGCTGAGTTCCAGCGTTTCGATACTTTCTATTTCATCTCCAAAAAAAGTAATGCGGTAACCAAAGTCAACATAAGGCAAATTGATGTCAACGGTATCTCCCTTTACTCTAAAAGTTCCTCTCGTAAAATCTCCCTGCGAACGGGAATACAAACTATTTACCAGTGAATGTAAAAATCCCTGTCTTGAAATTACCTGTCCCTTTTGAATTCTTACAATACCATTTTCAAATTCGGTTGGATTGCCCATACCATAAATGCAGCTCACACTGGCCACCACAATAATATCTCTTCTGCCACTCAGCAATTGTGCTGTTGCCTGCAGGCGGAGCTTATCCAGCTCTTCGTTAATGCTTAAATCTTTTTCGATGTATGTATTGCTAACGGGCATGTACGCCTCCGGTTGATAGTAATCGTAGTAGCTTACAAAATAACCCACCGCATTATCCGGAAAAAATTGTTTGAATTCACCGTACAATTGTGCCACCAATGTTTTGTTATGCGTAAGCACCAGTGTTGGCCGTTGCACATTTTGAATTACGTTGGCAATGGTATATGTTTTTCCACTGCCTGTTACGCCAAGCAATGTTTGGTAGCGCTCGCCTTCCATGATGCCTTCAGTTAATTTACGGATAGCATCTGGCTGGTCGCCGGCAGGTGAATATGGTGATTGAATTTGAAATGGCACAGGGATAATTTGATGCAAATTAGCTGAATAAAAAGGAATAATAAAACAACTGCACAGGATGCGTTGCAATTTGTAACTTTAATAAAAAATATCATGAAGCCAACTATTATTATTGAATATTGCCCCAAATGCAACTGGCTGCTGAGGGCCGCCTACATGGCGCAGGAATTTTTAACTACGTTTGAAAATGAGCTGAAAGCAGTAACATTACAGCCCAGCGAAACAAGCGGTGATTTTCATATCAGCGTTGATGATAAAAAAATATTTGACCGTAAAGAGTATGGTGGTTTTCCTGAAATAAAAGAACTGAGGCAAATAGTGAGGGACGTGGTAAGCCCCGGTAAAAGCCTGGGACATTCTGATACAAAAGCACATCATACAAACTAAAAAAATGCTGGCCATCATTTTATGCGGCGGGCAAAGTATGCGGATGGGCAGCGATAAAGGCCTACTGACACAGCAGGCGAAGACATGGGCACAAACTGCGGTTGATAAAATGTCTGCATTAAATATTCCCATAAAAATATCTGTAAACAAACAACAGTATCCTGGCTATTCAGTAATTTTTTCAGAAAAAGATTTAATCTCCGATGATGATTCACTTTCGCTGAAAGGTCCGTTGCTGGGGGTATTGGGCTGCCACCTTGCTTTTCCTTCCGAAGATTTGTTTGTGCTTGCCTGCGATATGCCGTTGATGGAACCGGCAATGCTTCAATCCCTTTTTAAAAATTATCAGCAATCTCCTTTAGTTGATGCTTATGTTTTTACCAACGATGGAGAGGCGGAACCTTTGTATGGCATTTATACTGCAAAGGGATTGGCAATAATTTTTAACATGCTTAAAAATGGCGAACTTGTTAAACACAGCATGAAATTTATGCTTGACCATTTAGATGTTGTAAAAATTCCTATCAAAGAAGAAGAGAAAAAATATTTCAAAAACATCAACCATCATTCCGAACTAAACGGGCTGTAAGCCAAGTTTCGATTTTTGTGTTTTTATAAAATCTGCTTTGGATGCTTCACAGAGTGTGCAGGTAAAATCTTCCGGCAGCGATTCAAATGAAGTGCCTGCTGCAATGCCCGATGGCGGCTCACCCAGTACTTCGTCATAAGTGGTTAAGCAATGCCTGCATTGATACACCGGCTCTTCAATTTGCTCCCGCAATTTTTCTTTTTCCGGTAAAGGTTTTTTCTCCGAAGCAGCATGTACACCACTCCGGTGTTTTAAAAAAGATAAAACCGATTTTCTTAATTGTTCGCCCAGGAAGAATCCGGGATTATTGCTGCTGAAAACAAAACCCGTCCTTTCGTTGGGATTAAAATCCTTTGCACACAAAATATCATAGAGGTGAAATAATTCTATTCCAAAAATAGAAATAAGTGGTTTGCGTTTTACCAGTATGCTGCCGAAAACTTCTGTTTTCTTTTTTGTTTTGATGCCGATGCAGATGCCGAATGTACGGGTGTCATCATCATTCAACTGTTTTACTAAAAACTGTTTTAGTGCCAGTGCGGCGCTGCTGTTATCTTCCACCTGGAAGTTGAGTTCATTGGCTGCATGGCGCATGTTGATGTTATGCTTTTCCAGCAGGCGGCTCCAGCTGTCTTTATCTTTTTCTTCAATACCTTTTATAATGATACTTTTCCAGGGTGTAGAACACAGCTGGCCAATCTTGGTATCAAGACAAAGCCTGCACACTTCTTTTAAAAATGCTACGTTGAAATGTTCATCCCGGCGGTACACACCCAACCAGTATTTATTATTGTAGCGGTTGAGCCCTTCGTAATAAGGAAGGTTGAAAGCGGGCAACACAGCAGGTTTTTCAGAAAGTTTTGTGATGTATTTTTCTTTTACAATTAAGTCGAACAACTGCTCTCCTTTTACCGAAGCATTGTCATAAAACATTTCCCTGTGCTTAAATATCAGCGATTCAATTTCACTGGAAAGTTTTGGAACATCATTGGTATAAACCATCTGGTTCCATTCACAAATAATATTTGTTTTTGGAAAGCGGATAAACAAATGCCAGAAATGCTGGGCAGTGGTTGATGCCACCCAATTAATATTGCCCGTTAGTAATGGCGTAAAGCTCTGGTTGCTGTCGGATACATTTATTTTTAACCGGGGCTGATCATCCATGCCATCAAAAATATCTTTGTACACACCTTCACTCAGCCAGGTATTGTTGATGAAAACTTCCTCTGCCGGATAAGAACTTACCATATTTGGATATTCATCATCATCCACTTCATGACGGATATTTAATTCAGTCAATGCAGCAATAAGTACATCCACTTTTTCGGCATTGATATTTATCAGCAGTTGCTGGCGCAGGCCAAAGCTTACATTGGTTACTCCTGCTTTAGCAGCAGCCACCAGTACATTGTACAGGTCGCCGGGAGAAATAATGCCTCCACGAAAATTGATCTTTATGGTAAAGGAATCTCTCATCGTATTAATCCAAATTCTTTTAATGCGATGGGAAAATTTTTATTCTCATGGCTCGACCTGCATAATTTCAATAATGCAAAACGCTGCAGTATGGTCAGCGATTGCCATTGTTCTTTACTGATTGTATTTTCCGCCTCCATTGCTTTTTGCAGCAGTTCTGCCGGCACCATTGTTTTATTTTCCCATGCAGGATTTTCATCTACTAATAATTCCGTGGCTTCTTTGTGGGTGTAATGATGAACCAATGATGCTGCCAGCTCCTGATAATTTTTTATTTCTTTTTCTTCATTGCATTCTAAAAAAGCCAGCCTGATTTTTTCTTCACTGCTGAACTTTACCCACTCACCCAATTTTAATTTGATACCTGCCTTATCTAATTTAAACCGAATGATCATTGGTATGCAGCGGATACCATCTTCTATAAAGTCTTCTTCAAAATCAAAGTATTCAATATTGCCCAACTGCTTAAATTCTGACGGCTGGCTGCTCATTAATTTTTTTTTCATGCACACACTTTCTTCCAGGCCGATATACTGATCGTAATTGGGAATGATTGCGTACCCTGCATTTTGATACAATGTTTTTGCTGCTTCAAAATGAATGCTCGTTTCTAAAATGGCATACTGAAAACCCAGGCTTGCTGCCCATTTCTCCAATGCTTCCAATACCATTTTTGATAACCCTTTTCGCCTGTATTCTTTTTCTACAAACATTCTTTTAATTTCAACAGTATGGTCATCATTTTTTTTAAAACAGCCGCTTGCAACTGCTGTTTCATTTTCATAAACGAGTACGGCTGTTGGCAGGCCTGGCACTTTGTTATATTGATCATACGTTGCCTGGTCCTCTTTCAGTTCATTCCACAATTCATTATCGAGGTGTGAGATCAGCAGCCTGAAATCAGCATGGTTTGTATTTGTTTTTTTTATCGTAAAATTATTTTTCATTGCTCAATAGAATTGTTGCTGTAAAAGAGTGCGACGCAACAGCAGTTGAAAATAGTACAACTGCCGGTTACAAAATTATTTTACTACGCTTCAACAGCAATATCTTTTTTTAGCACATTCACCTGTGCCTCTAAAATTGCTTTTACTTCCGGCCTGCAACTGCCACATCCCATACCGGCACCTGTAATCTGGCAAAGCTGTAAATGATCTTTGCAGCCCTCATTAATTTTATTCAGCAGGTTTCCTTCGCCTACATTATTACAACTGCAAATTAATTTGCCAATCACCGGCTCTGCTGTTTTTCCTGAACGTAATAATTGCAAACGTTTTTCACTCAGCTCCATTTTATTTTCAATCAGGTTTCGGAATTCAAGAAACTCTGATTTATCTCCAATCAAAATAGCGCCAACCAGTTTATCATTGTGAATGATACATTTTTTATAATAACGTTTCGCCTTATCAATAAATACCACTTCTTCATACGCCGGATCATCAGGGCATTCAACTATTCCAAGCGAACACAATTCTGTGCCATGCATTTTTAAAATATTCATCAGCAACGAACCGCTGTAATATTTTGAAATATCTCCCGTGAGATACCTTGCAACAATTTCAGCCTGTTGTTCTGCCGCAGCAGTAATACCATATAAAAATTGATTGAACTCAGCAATTTCACCAATGGCATAAACATCCGGGTCATTCGTTTGCAGATATTCATTCACCACCACACCACGTTTACATTCTAATCCGCCTGCTTTTGCAATTTCAATATTTGGCACCGTGCCAATAGCAATTACAATGGCCTGGCAGTTTATCATCAAGCCACTTTTTAAACGAATACCTGAAACAGTTGTATCGCCAAGAAATCTTTCAATCTCATCGTTGTAATAAATATCAACGCCTTTATCAGTTAATTCTTCATGCAGCAACTGGCTGCCCAAAGGGTCAAGCTGCCTGTCCATCAAACGTGAGATACGCTGCACAATGGTTACTTCCACATTTACGTTTCTCAATGATGCCGCTAATTCAATACCCAATAAACCACCGCCAACAATTACCACTTTGCCTTTTTCAGGCTGCACATGTTTTTTAAAACTGTCTGCATCCATCCTGTTCCTCAT
The DNA here is from genome assembly GCA_031368105.1 of Chitinophagaceae bacterium. GTDB lineage: Bacteria > Bacteroidota > Bacteroidia > Chitinophagales > Chitinophagaceae > Ferruginibacter. The sequence continues at coordinate 39,047 of JANLQY010000132.1, read as the reverse complement.
GGTAAAAATTCCTTTCATCGAAGGAACATCTCTCAGCATAGCAGCACGGCTGCCTGTTGCAATCAGCAATACATCATAGTGATGAATATTTCCTTTGCTGTCGGTAACCGTTTTATTTTGCCTGTCAATATTTTCAATACTTACACCACGATGCAGTTTGATGTTGTAATCATATTCTTCTGCATCCGTCATTTTAATAAGGCTGCTCCACTTTAATGTGCCGGTGATATAATCAGGTAATAACACACGGTTATAAAAAGGGAAATCTTCCTTGCTGAAAATTTCTATTTCATCATCAATGTTTAAAGCCCGGTAACTTTTTACAAAACCACAAGCACCGGCACCAGCGCCAATGACGATAATTTTTTGTTTTGCTTTTTTATACAGCTTTACTTCAACCGCCGAAAATTTAAAATCAGGTTCTTTACTTTTAGGGTCAACTAAATTATTAGTAAGATTATTTGCCCTGTTTAAATCGCTATTCAATATTTTACCCCAGTGCATTGGCAAAAACACCACCCCTCTTTTTATATCAACAGAAAATTTTGCTTTCACCCTTACATTGCCACGGCTGTTAAAAATTTCTACTAAATCATTTTCTTTTATCTTTCTTTCAATTGCATCAGCAGGATTAATTTCAAGAAAAGCTTCTGAAATATGCTGGTTGAGCTTGTTTACTTTTCCTGTCTTGCTCATGGTATGCCACTGGTCACGGATGCGGCCAGTGGTCAATACCAATGGAAAATCAGCAGTTGGTTTTTCTGATAAATTTTCATCCGGGAAAGAATGAATAATTGCTTTTTTAGAAGCAGTATAAAATTTTTTATCTGCAAACAGCCGTTCTGCTCCTAAATTATTTATTGCTTTTGTATAAGGCCATTGTACCGTTTTTCTCTTCTTCAGTATTTCATAATTCAAATCACTGATGTCAATATTTGTTCCCTTGGTGAGTGATGCATGTTCAGAAAATATCTCGGCAAAATTTTTATAATTAAATCCACTGAAGCCCATTTTTTTTGCAAAGCGGCAAATAATTTCTGCATCAGGCAACGCTTCACCGGGAGCATCCACTATTTTATTCAAATAACTGATTCGCCTTTCTGCATTTGTCATCGTTCCTTCTTTCTCCGTCCATGATGCAGCAGGTAATACGACATCTGCATATTTTAATGTTTCCGGTTTATTGCTGATTTCCTGCACCACCACAAACTTTGCTTTCTTCAATCCTTCTTCTGCCATGCGTACATCAGGCAAACTTATCAGTGGGTTGGTACACAATATCCAGATGGCTTTTAATCTTCCATCATTCAATGCTTCAAACATTTCTGTTGCAGTAAGCCCGGGCTTTGATGAAATTGTTCCTGCTGGTAACTTCCAGAATTTTTCTACTTCTTCCCTGTGTGCTGCATTTAATAAATCCCGGTGTGCAGGTAATAAATTTGATAAACCACCAACTTCTCTTCCGCCCATTGCATTGGGTTGGCCCGTTAATGAAAATGGCCCGGAGCCTGGTTTCCCGATATGGCCTGTTATCAAATTCAAATTGATAAGCGACAAATTTTTATTTACGCCAATCACACTTTGATTTAATCCCATCGTCCACATCGTAATAAAACCTTTTGCATTACCGATATATGATGCAGCCAGGCGAATATCTTTTTCATCCACGCCACAAATCACTGCGGCTTCTTCAATTGTTCTTTCAAAAACAGTTTGACGATATTTATCAAATCCTTCAGAATGATTTTTTATAAAATCAAAATCAACATCACCGTTTTCAATCAGCACCCTGCCGATTGCATGATGCAGTGTTACATCCGTTCCGGGATTTAATTGTAAATGAACATCTGCTATTGAACAGGTTTGTGTTTTGCGTGGGTCGCTTACAATAATTTTTAATGCAGGATTTTTTTCTCTTGCGGCTTCTACTCTTCTCCAAAGTATTGGATGGCACCATGCAGGGTTTCCGCCTGCAACAAATATTGTATCGGCAATTTCAATATCATCATAACAAACCGGCACACTGTCTTCACCCAAACTCATTTTATACGCCACCACCGCACTGCTCATGCACAGCCTTGAGTTGGTGTCAATATTATTGCTACCAATAAATCCCTTTACCAGTTTATTGATAACATAATATTCTTCTGTTAAACATTGTCCCGATGCATAAAACGCAACTGAATCAGGGCCATATTTTTCAATGAGTGTTTTAAAAACTGCGGCTGTTCTTTCCAGCGCCGTATCCCATGAAACCCTTTGCCTTGGCTGGTTCCGGCCATAGCGCATTTCAGGATATAATAAACGGTCGCTGGTATCATTAACAGTGTAATGCAGGTTCATGCCTTTGCTGCACAGCATCCCTTTATTTACAGGATGGTCTTTATCGCCTTCCACCTGTATTTTTCCAAGCTTGTCTTTATTTACAACAATACCACAGCCCACACCGCAATAGCAGCAGGTTGTTTGCAGCTTGTTTTGAGAACCTGGTATTTGATTGTTGCTATTCAATTTTTTTTATTGATGATAAAGTGTACGGATAAATGTTTTTATTTTTTATTTCATTGGTACAGGCACCACAGTCAAATCTTTTACACTCTTATTTGACATTGCTGTAACTGTCCTTAAAATAAAAACTACCACACCTATTCCTAAAATGATATATCCCAAACTGGTAAAGGCAGCCGTGTAATCAATAAGCTCTTTTGTTTTACTTACACCATTTTCTATTACCTGCTTTGTTGTATGAACTGATTTTGCTTTGAATAAAAAAGCTATCAGCATTGCGCCGATATTTCCACCTGCGCCAACTATACCAGCAACGCTGCCCACAGCTATAGGACTGATAAACGGGACTAAACTATAAGTAGCTCCGTTGGCCATTTTAAGGCTTAATCCAAAAAAGAACATCATGAAAATTGCCATGCCGATATTGCCTGATTTGGCAAACCAGATGAGGCCTATTCCCTCAAGCAATAATAAAATGGATAACAGTAATGACTTGCCATCAAAGCCCCACACTTTTCCAATCCTATCTGCAACAATACCACCCATTGGCCTTGCAAATAAATTTATCCATCCAAAAATTCCTGCACACATACCAGCAACTGCAAGCGTTGCACCAAATGAATCTGTAAAAAATATTGGAGCAAAATTGTCCACCGTAATTTCTACGCCAAAGCAGGCGGCATACGCAATGGTGAGTATCCAGGTGCGGTAATCTTTCAATGCTATTAAAAAAGTATTTTTTTTATCTGTTACTTTATAACCAATTTCTTTATAATCACCAGCCGCAGTATCCTTTGTGTATTTGTAATACAGGAATGCACAAACCAGCAGCATTACTCCCGGCACCGTCATGGCATATCTCCAGCTATCTTCTTTGGTACAAAAACCAAGACCAACAAAACCGGAAGCAATCATCGGCATAAAAAAGTTTGCTGCACCGCCGCCTGCATTTCCAAAACCACCTGCTGTAGCATTGGCTGTTCCTTTTATATTGGGTGCAAACATTACAGAAGTATGAAACTGTGTGATGACAAATGAAGCGCCGATAACGCCAATGGCCAGCCTGAATAATAAAAACGAAGTGTAGGAATGACTGGTGCCGATAAGCAAAACAGGAATGGCACATATTACCAGCAGCCATGTATAAATAATACGGGGGCCGTATTTGTCAACCAGCCTTCCGATTAATAAACGGGCTATGATGGTTGCTGACACAGATGCAATTTGAATATTGCCAATCTGGTCTTTGGTTAAATGCAATTGCTCTTTTGCAATTTTCATTAACGGTGCCATTCCAAACCAGGCGAAAAAACAAAAGAAAAATGTGAGCCACGTAATATGGAACGTACGCATCTGTACTCCTTTTCCGGAAAAAATGTTGAGCTTGTTGAGTGGTAAATTAGTTACTGCCATAACTGTTGATTTTTGATATGAAGAAATATTTTTTATTAATAATTATTTTACAAAAAATTCTGGTTTGATATTTATCTGCAGGTAAACCCAGCTTGCATTTAACTTACTGCTTCCCGGCGTAATTGCTTTTGCATACTCCATGCTTTTTGAAGCCGCCATATAACTGATGCCGAGTTCAACTGTTGTTACTTTGTTCAAAGCATAGCTGTTTACGAAATCAAATTCACTGCCGAGGTATTTGCTGATGGCATTGCCTGAAACATCTTTTTGATTTTTTGCTAAAGAGAAATAATGATAATCCAATGCGCTGCTGAAGCGTTTGTTAGATGATGTATATTTTATTTTAACGAAAGGATTATTTAATCCTCCTGCAGGTGAGCCGGTGCCTGCGTAGAAATAATCCATCAAACCCCAAAACTTATGCGGTGTGCCATACAATGGATCAAAGCGGTGATTGGTTGTTGAGGAAGAGAGAGCATCATTTCCTGAAACATAATCCCAGCCAGCCGTGTAAGAGAATTTATTTTTTATATACGTCAACGACAATGTAGAAGTAAATCCTGCCAGCGATAAACCTTCTTTATCTTTTCCACCCTGGTAATAAAAACCTGCATTGAGTGTGAAAGCTTTTTTCTTATCCAGTACACTTGTTGCAAGCAAGCCTGTTGTAAATCTTGTATTCACACCTGCCTGGTTGTAGCGGCGGCCAAATACATATCCTGTATCTGTGCCGGCAATTGTTTTTACAGAATCTAATTTATATTTTGAAAATTCATCAGCAATAAACAATGCCGTTAGTTTTGTTTTATTAAATGTTTTTGCTGCATATAAAAATTGTAATGCTTTATAATGCTGCCCCAATGCATTGGTGCTTGGCGCATTTGCCATTGATAGTGTTCCGGTTTTAGAACTGATGCCGCTTGCATTTACGATTGGTATCAATCCTGCTGGTGTGGCAACCAAATTTCCATGGTTGTCTTTTACATAAGGGTTAACATTGGCTGGTGTATAATAAGTGCCATTATAATTAAACGCATCTGTATTTTGATTAAAGGCTGCACCCAAATCAACCTGCCATCCTTTATTTAATAATTTAAAAACGATTGCATCATGGCGGCGGGCTTGTTGCAGCCAATCTAAATTGCCAAGCAACCTGCTGTCATCATACAATAATTCCTGCCTGCCGATTTTAACAGCGAAATAATCAACAGCAGATTGTTTGAAAGAAGAATCTTTTTTATTTGCCAATGCAATCTCTGCCCAAGCTTCATGCACACTCAACCGGCTGCCATCTGCAGGGCTGATAGAAGATGCATCCTGTCCCCAAACTCTTACATCCTGTAAAGAAGTTTGAAAAATGATTCTGTTCCATTTGTAATTAAAAGTTAAGCGGCTGCGTTGTGAAGTAAAGAATGCAGCAGAATTTGTAGTAGGCATTAATGTACCGGTACCATTGCGGTATTCAGTACGGGTTCTTATTTGCCCGGTTAATGATAATTGAGCATAAGAGTTACAGCCCATGCATAATGCAAGGCTTGTAATAACGGGTTTAAAAAGTTTAATTTTTTTCATACTAAATTTGAGAGATTTTAAGGTGAACAAATCCTGGAATCATTCGGCCCGGTTAGACTGCCATCTGCCGGGCTTTTTAATTTACGTTGTGTTGAAAATATTTTTGATTGTATTCATATTGTTAGTTTTTGGTTTAGTTATTTAAAAGATTGAGCAATTGATTCACCTGTTCAATACCGATATATACATTCCCATTCTCCACTTTTACCGGATACGTTTTAATAGCGCATTCATCGCCGCTTAAACATTCACCTGTCGTTAATGAAAAAGTTTTTTTGTGAAAAGGGCAGGCCACTTTTGGTTCACCATCCTGAGAACCGATCATGCCACGGCTAAGTGCCATTTGTTTGCGGTGTGGGCATTCATTTTGAGAAGCATACCATTCATCACGGCGGGCAAAATGAAATAATGCTATTTGTTCATCATTATATTTTACACATACACCACCATTTGCAGGCACATCATCAGTTGTGCAGGCATATACCCAGTGAATTGTTTTTGTTGCTATCATTTTTTTTCTTTTTATAATTTTCCCTCCAGGAATATTTCATTCCTTTAAAAAAGGCAAGTAATCGTTTAGTGAAACAGTAACTGTTATTGTGAAACACAGTTAATAGAAAAGGCAGGCAATCGTGTAAGCTTTTATACAGCTTTAATAAGTCAGCATAGCGTTACTATAAAAAAGAATATTCTATTATTTCCATTCCTTCGCTTTCTTTTGTTCCCTCATAGGCTCAAACACTATCGAAGGATCTTTTTCTTCCGGCGCATTTACAAAATGACTGAACCTTTTTCTTATCTCAGGATTTTCAATTGCTTCTTTCCATTCGCATTTATAACTGTCCACGAGCAATTGCATTTCTGCTTCCAATTGTTCAGCAATACCAAGGCTGTCATTTATCACCACATTTTTCAGGTAATCAATACCGCCTTCCATTTTATTAAGCCAGGTGGCAGTTCTTGTCAATGGGTCGGCAGTTTTTATATAAAACATTAAGAAGCGGTCTATGTATTTGATGCAGGTTTCATCATCCAAATCAACAGCCAGCAATAAAGCATGTTGTGGTTTGGAGCCGCCGTTACCACATACATATAAGTTCCATCCTTTCTCTGTTGCAATAATTCCAAAGTCTTTGCTTTGTGCTTCTGCACATTCACGGATACAACCTGATACCGCAGATTTTATTTTATGCGGCGCTCTTACACCACGGTATCTTTCTTCGATACGGATAGCGTAACTAACGCTGTCGTGGAGCCCAAAACGGCACCAGGTACTTCCCACACAACTTTTAACCGTACGCAATGCTTTGCCATAAGCATGGCCGCTTTCAAAGCCAGCGTCAATCAGTTCTTCCCAAATTAGCGGCAGGTCAGAAAGGTGTGCACCAAACAAATCAATACGCTGGCCACCGGTAATTTTTGTATAGAGATTGTATTTTTTTGCAACACTGCCAATCACAATTAATTTATCGGGTGTAATTTCTCCTCCTGGAATTCTTGGCACAACAGAATAGGTGCCGCCTTTTTGTATGTTGGCAAGAAACCGGTCGTTACTGTCCTGTGCAGTATCATTTCCTTTTTTAAGTATCATTTCATTCCACAAGCTGGCAAGAATGGATGCAACAGGTGGTTTGCACAACTCACAACCATCGCCTTTGCCCAATTCATTTAAAACATCATCATAGGTTTTAAGTTGTTTCATTTTTACCAGGTCATATAATTCCTGGCGGCTGTAGTTAAAGTGTTCGCAGATAACATTGCGTACATATTTTCCCTGTGCCTTTAATGTGTGGTTCACCAAATCTTTAATCATCGGGACACAGCCACCACAGCCAGTTCCGGCCTTTGTGCATCTTTTTACAGCATCAACTGTTTCTGCACCATTCTCCACTGCGCTGCATATTGCACCTTTGCTAATATTTTCACAACTGCATATTGCTGCATCATCAGGTAAACTTAACACACCAGCGCCACCATCTGATTCACCACCTCTTGATCCCAGTATCACATCTTCAGGATTAGGCGGCAATACCACTTTGTTCTTACATGTTTGCAACAGCATATTATATTGCTCTGCATCGCCTACTAATATTCCACCAAGCAATTCTTTACCATCCGCACTTATATTAATACGTTTATAAATTCCCTTACTGCTGTCATTATAAGAAACAATCTTTGTTTCATTTGTATTGATAAATGGGTCGCCGAAGCTGGCAACATACACACCAATTAATTTCAACTTAGTGCTCATATCGAAGCCGGTGAAACCCCTATCCCCTAAAGGGGAATTGATTGCTGTTGCAATAATATTATCAGCAACCACATCAGCCATTTCATAACCAGGTGCAACAAGACCATATATCATTCCGTTATGCAAGGCACATTCACCAATAGCAAAAATGCTTGGGTCAGATGTCTGGAGTTTATCATTTACAACAATACCTCCACGATTACCGGTTTGTAATCCTGCTGCTTTTGCAAGTTCATCTCTTGGTTTAATACCTGCGGAAATAACGAGTATGTCCACGTCAATAGAACTGTCATCCGAAAATGCCATTCCATTAATCGCATCATCGCCTGTTATTGCTGATGTGTTTTTTGAAGTAAGAATGGTAAGCCCAAGTGCTTCTAATTTCGATTGGAGTAATAATGACCCTGCATCATCAATTTGTCTTGGCATTAGCCTTGGAGCAAACTCAATTACCTGTATATCTTTTATTCCGAGGTCAAGCAAAGCTTTAGCAGCTTCCAGTCCAAGCAGTCCTCCTCCTATCACCGCTCCTTTTTTAGATTTCTTTGCCCAATCAGAAATCAACTCCAGGTCTTCTATTGTTCTATATATATACACCCTGCTTTTCTACACCGGGAATAGGAGGTACAAAAGCAGCCGAGCCGGTGGCCATTATTAAATAGTCGTAAGATGTTGTAAGGCCTCTGTGAGAATGAACCTGTTTGTTTGGGGTGTCTATTTTCTCGACAGGATCGCCGAGGTGGAGTGTTATATTATTATCAGCGTACCAGGTGGCCGAAGCTAAGTAAAGGTCTTCCGCTGTTTTACCGGCAAAATATTCGCTCAGGTGTACACGGTCATAAGCAGGCCTGAATTCTTCGCCAAAAACCACTATTTCAAAATGGTTACTGGTGTTTTTAGATACCAGCTTTTCGCAAAACTTATATCCAACCATTCCGTTTCCAACTACCACTATTTTCATAATTATCCTTTTTGAGGTAAAAAATAATGGCAAACTATCATATTATTTTTTATTCTATATAATATATTTATCGAAAAAAAGAATAAATTAATATGAATAAAATGATTTGTATTATAAAAATAATGTAAAATATTTACATTTTAAATAAAAACAAAAATATTTATTATATATTTATCAAATTAATTTATATGAAAGTACCATTTATCTCTTTAGTTGGGGCAGGCCCAGGCGATCCGGAACTGATAACGCTAAAAGCTGTCAATTCATTGAAAAGTGCAGATGTAATATTATATGATGGTCTTGCAAATACAGCACTACTTGAATATGCTTCGCCAAAAGCGGTAAAACAATTTATAGGGAAACGATACGGATGTCATCCTATTTCACAAAAAGAGATCAACCAGCTTATGGTTGAATTGGCTTTATCGCATGGACATGTGGTAAGGGTAAAAGGCGGTAACCCTTTTGTATTTGGGAGGGCATAGGAAGAAATTGATGCTGCAAGAGATGCTGGCATTCCGGTGGCAGTTATTCCTGGTATCTCCAGCGCATTGGCAGTACCAGCCTCACAAATGATTCCTTTAACCTGCCGTGGCATCAATGAAAGTTTTTGGGTAACCACTAGCACCACCCAAAACGGTGGAATATCTCCGGACATTAGTCTTCTGCCACCGTAATTATTTTGATGGCCATGAGCAAGCTGGAAGTCATCATGGAAATATTTGCCGGGCATGGTAAACAACAAACACTAGTCGCCATTATACAAGATGGCACTACTGAAAATGAAAAGTGTATCATTGGCACAGTAAAAGATATTTTTTTAAAGCCCAATACCACAACATTACTAATCCTGCTATTATTATGGTGGGAGAAGTGGTAAAGCTGCATCCTTCCTTTATACAAACTGCAGTTCAACAATATACCGTCAGCCATATATTATCAGGTAAAAAATAAAATGTATCACAGATACAGTTTAATATTGCAGCCTGACATGAGTAAGAAAAACAAAGAAACCTGCGATTTGAAAAGCTGTGTGTTGTGCAGACAATGCTTGCCTAACTGGTTGCCTGCAGTAGCAGCAAGCCGTGAATGTTTTCATTATAAAAAAGGGGAACTTTTATTTAAAGAGGGAGAAGAAGTAAAGGGTATTTTTTTTATCAATACCGGCTTGGTGAAAGTGCATAAAAAATGGGATGATGAAAAAGAACTGATATTAAGAATTGCAGGCAACGAAGATATTGTTGGGCACCGGGGAATTGGCAGCGATACTATTTATCCTGTATCAGGAACAGTACTTGCGGCAACCGATGTATGCTTTATCAGGCTTGATTTTTTTAATGATACTTTGAAAGTAAATCATGAATTTCTTTATCAACTGATGATGTTTTTTGCAGCAGAGTTAAAAGAATCAGAAAAAAGAATGCGGAAACTTGCCCACATGTCTGTGAAAGGCAGGATTGCCAATGCAATTATTACATTGAAACAGAAATTTGGTGCAGATGCAGGCGGCCATCTTAATATTATACTCAGCCGCCAGGATTTTGCTTCCTATGTTGGGGCTACTTATGAAACGGTATTTAGAATGATAAATGAAATGATAGAAGACAATGCAATAAAAGTAGAGGGAAAGAAAATCATCATACACTCAGAAAGTAAATTGCAGGGATATACCCAATATTGAAACAGGTAAGTTTTCTGTACGACTTTATTTTACAGGAAGGGTTTTTTCAATTTGATTTTTCCTGATGAACCAGGCAATGGTAAAAGAAGGAATAACATCTGTGAAAGGAATAATTTCTTCTAAAAAATTCAATACACCGCCAATCATACCAAACCTTCCACCGAACATTTTAAAAAAAACATACCCTGAAATGGGTGCCCATACAATGTCTGCAAATTCTCCTAACCCGGGAAAAAAGTAAGTAGCCATTCCAATCAAATCCATCACTATGCAGATGGCAATGTTGGGAAGGAAAACCTGTTGCTTGTTCATGTTTTTCATTTTACAGAACAAGATTAATAGAAAACCACGCCAAAATCTGCACCATGACATTTCAACGTTGTTAAAATTTTTTTTTCCTTCTACATCACCACATCCACCACCTTTTTACTCACCCTGCTTTCTTCTGCCATAAAACCCATCACATGGCTTTCAATAGATTGGTCAATAGTTGATGTCAATAATGATGGGTCTTTTTTGGAAATGGCCTGTATCCAGTTAGCAACCAAACGCCAGTCGCCACCACCGTGTCCATCTGTGCTTTGCTTCCATTCTGTTTTTTGCCCGGTTAAAAAATCTGTCATTTCAAATGAGCTCATATCACCCACTACATCGCCCAGGCTTCCCATCACTCTTGTTCTCCTTCCTTCATAAGAAGTAAATGCTTCCATCGAGAATGCTGCAGTTAATCCACCATCAAATAAAATATTGGTGGTATAATGGTCGGGCTGGTCGTTATCCATTTTATAAACACAGCGTCCGTAGTTGGTTGTTTTTAATTGCTGCAACACATACTCTGCCTGTTTGTCTTTATCATCTGGTAAATCAAAAACATAATTACGTTCTCTTTTCCTGTAATAAATCTCCAATGCAGAGTAAGGACATTTTGATTCTACCGCACAACCATCAGTGCAACGGGCTGTACTTCCTGCAGGCGCATTTTTTTCTCTGAACCATTGTAGGTTTCCAAATGCCTGTATGTGTGTGCAGCGCTTGCCTACCATCCATCTTAAAATATCTAAATCATGACAACTCTTTGCTAAAATAATAGGAGTTGTTTGTTTACTGTTATGCCAGTTGCCTCTTACATACGAGTGGCTCATGTGTATGTGTTCAATCGGCTCCATGTGTTGTATGCTGATGATTTCTCCCAGCATACCACTGTTCATAATTTCTTTTAGTTTTACAAAGTAGGGCGAATAACGAAGCACATGGCAAACGGCAACAATCCTTCCTGTTTTTTTTGCAAGTGCTAAAATATCACGGCATTCTTTTTCGCTGGGAGAAATTGGTTTCTCTAACAGTACATCATACCCCATCTCCAGCGCTTTCATACAAGGACCATAATGCAAATTATCCGGCGTGGAAATAATAACTGCATCTGCAAACTTTGGTTTTTTAAAAACATCTTCCCATGTAGTAAAACGGTTCTCTGCTTTTATGTTGTGTTTTTGTGCATAGCGTTCATTTCGAATGCTGTTTGATTCTGCTACGCCAATAATATCTAACTGGTCGGCGTGCTGTAAAGAATAACCGCCATACACATTGCCACGATTGCCTGCACCTAATGTGATAGCAGTAATAGGATTGTCTAAAACAATTTTTTGTTCAGGTAATAATATGGGATGCCCATTTTCATCTTTTGCCCATGAAGAAATTGGGAGCAAGGCTCCGGCAGTTAAACCTAATGCCCTGAGAGCATCACGGCGTGTCCATTGTTTTGACATAGCAATTGTTTTTATGAAGCTTAAAGTTACAGAAATACAGGTGCAATATTATCGGAGTTTTTTAAATTTTCGTTTTTACTATGAACCGCCGTCAGCGTTTGCAAACGCTGACAGGGTTGAGAAAGTTCTTTTACAAACCGGAATATTTTTTCTTGAAAGCCGAAGGGTTCCCTCCTGTTATTTTTTTAAACGTCTTATTAAAATAAGAAATGTCTTCAAAACCACTTTCATAGCATGCTTCTGTCACCGTTTTATCCTGCATTAAAATCTTCTTTGCCTGGTTGATACGAAAGCGGTTGAGAAACTCCGTGAAAGTATAGTGTGTTGATTTTTTAAAATACCTACAAAACGCTGCAGTGGTAAGATGGCTGAATGCTGCCACTTCATTTACATCAACCCGTTTTTGATAATTGGTTTCAATAAAATGATACACTTTTTGAATACGCTGTTGCTCTTTCAATACAGAAATACCTGCAATGGGTTTTGCTTTCAACAATTCCGCTTCACTGCTGTGAGCAAGCAACTGAAAAACTTCCAGCAATGTAATTAGCTGTGCAAAATGAGAAAGCGATGTAAGCTGTTTTAATTTTTCTCCTGCCAGTTTTTTTGTTTCTCCGTGAAAAGCAATTCCTTCTTTTGCTTTATCAAACAAAATTTTTATTGCAGCCATCTCTGGTAATGAAAAAAAATGTTCTCCTAAAAAATGTTCTTTCATTTGGACTACCACAGTATCAACTTCCGTTTTTACCCCGTAATCAAAATTTAAGTGGGGAATATTGGAACCAATAAATGCAAGGTCGCTGCCTTCATATTTAGAAATATGGTTGCCGATATGGCGGTACCCGGATGAAGCTTCAACATATACAATTTCAAATTCAGGATGAAAATGCCAGTAAAAAATTTCATTCAACCTGGGCGTAAGCAAGATTCTGAAAGAGCTGTCTGCATCCGATGATATATTTTCCAGCTTTGCTTTCATTGCCCTGTATTTGCGTTTGCAAACGAAAAATAATCAAAATATATCAATACAGAACAAAAAGAGGTCATTGCAGGTGTTGCATACTCCCTGCTCTGCAAGCTACTTTTGTATCAACAAAAATTGCAACGCCAATGAATACTTTTATCAAACAACATTCAGAAAAAGCAGCAATGATATTTAACAACGCTGCAAACAAACCATGTTGTGCATCTGCAAAATGCAAGAATCGTAACGCCAATGGGCACTGTGTAAAAAGCAACAGGATTTGCCCGGCAATAAAATTTCAATTCATCAATCATTAAATAAAGCTATATGGAAAAACAAACTATGGTGCCAACAATGACACCAACAATGGCTCCGGAAAATGCACACAAAGACATTCCTGGAAATCCATCTACTGCAAAAAGCAGTGCCAGTAAATTAAACGACCGCAGCAATGGAAAACCATTAAAAGTATTAAGTGAAGCCGATTGGAATTTTTGGATTACTAACGGTTACATAGTTATTAAAAATGCAGTGCCGAAAGAACAGGCTTTGGCAACGGCAAAATTTTTATGGGAGTTTGAAGAGAAAGACTCCAACGATGCTGAAACATGGTATGCACCACCAAGAGCAGAAATGAAAATGAAAGAACTTACAAACACCGGCATGGTGGAAGTGTACAACACCCAGCATTTATGGAACAACAGGCAGATGCAAAAAGTGTATGATGCATTTGCTGATGTTTGGGGCACCGAAAAATTATGGGTAACGATTGACAGGGCGAATCTTAATTTCCCCATCAAGCCTGGTTTTGAATACAAAGGATTTATTCACTGGGATTATGACCCCGAAGAAAAACCAGTGAATGTGCAGGGTGTGCTGGCGCTTGCAGACCAAATGGATGAGAACATGGGAGGCTTTCAATGTGTGCCTGAATTGTTCCGCACTTATGATACCTGGAAACTGACACAGCCTGAAGACAGGAATCATTTTAAACCCGACATCACTGAATTTAATTTAGAAAAAGTAAAAATGGAAGCTGGTGACCTGCTTATATTTAACAGCCTTCAGCCGCATGGTATTCGTCCAAACATGAGCGGCGATAAAGTGCGTATTGCACAATACATTTCTATGATGCCGGCAGAAGAAGATAACGAAGCGCTGAAACAATGGAGAGTCAATTCATGGAAGAACAGAATTGCGCCGGAAGGTTATGCTTTTCCCGGCGACCCACGAAATTGGGAGCAAACAAAATATGAAACTGCCGAATTGAATAAGTTGGGAAAAAAATTATTAGGGTTAGAGAAATGGTAAGCAATTGATTTTTTCATGAATGAAAAGTTTAATTTTAACAGCAGGGTTTTTCCCTGCTGTTTTTTTTAATAACAACAACGCTGCTTCCAATCACAAATCAAAACCAATGACTGCAACCACACAACGCTTTACTGCTCTTGATGTTTTCCGGGGCATGACTGTTTGCCTGATGATAATTGTAAACACACCCGGCAATGGCAACACCATATGGTCTCCTTTGCATCATGCAGCGTGGCATGGCTTTACACCAACTGATTTAGTGTTCCCCTCTTTTTTATTTGCTGTGGGTAATGCCATGAGTTTTGTAATGAAGAAATGGGAAACACTTCCGCAAAGCACTGTCGTTTGGAAAATTTTAAAAAGAACATTCATCATTTTTTTACTGGGGTATCTTATGTATTGGTTTCCTTTTGTAAAATGGGGTGCTGGCAATACATTGGTTGGTTTTCCTTTTGGAGAGACAAGAGTTTTTGGTGTGCTGCAGCGTATTGCTTTATGTTATGGCATTGCAGCCTTGATGATTTATTTCTTCAAACCAAAAGCGGCTTTAATCATCAGCATCATTTTACTTTTTCTTTACTGGATATTATTATATGCTTTTGGCAATGCTGCCGACCCATTGAGTATGCAGGGCAACTTTGGTTCGGTGATTGACCGCTGGCTGCTGAATGAAAAACATTTGTACCACGGCGAAGGTGTTGCCTTTGACCCCGAAGGCTTATTGAGTACGATGCCTGCAGTTGCCAATGTTGTAGCTGGTTATATGGTGGGAAAATATATCCAGGAAAAAGGAAACAGCTATGAAGGTTTAACAAAATTATTATTGACCGGTTCGCTTTTATTATTTGCAGCCTATTGTATAAATCTCAGTTTCCCCATCAATAAAAAACTATGGACAAGTTCTTTTGTACTGCATACTGTCGGGCTTGATTGCATTATTATTTCTGTCATTATTTATATCATCAACTTCAAACAAAAAACCAACTGGACTTATTTCTTTGAAGTGTTTGGACGAAATCCATTGTTCATTTATTTATTAAGTGAATTGGGAGCAACGCTTTTATATTTCTTCAGGGCTGACCCAAAGACAACTTTATATCAATGGATCTACACCAACATCTTTAGCCATGCTGGAGATTATTTTGGTTCTTTCTTATTTGCCCTGAGTGTAATGTTGTTTTGTTGGCTGGTTGGGTATGTGCTGGATAAGCGGAAGATTTATGTGAGGGTGTAATAATAAATTTACTAAACCACTTTTCTGGTAAGATAACCACCATAATCAGGAATAATTGTTTCATACTCTTCCTGCATTAACGGAGAGGTCAATAAAAAATCTGCGGTAGCCCTGTCGCAGGCTAGCAGTATATTCCAGGCAACGCCTAATCTTAATAATGCTTTTACATCACTGTCGTGTGGCTGTGCTTCCATCGGGTCCCAAAAAAATATCAGTACATCAACTTTGCCTTCGGCTATCATAGCGCCTATCTGTTGGTCGCCGCCGAGTGGGCCGCTTAATACTTTTTTTACAGGACGGTCTAATTGTTCTTCGAGTAATTTGCCTGTGGTGCCAGTGGCAATCAATTCATGTTTCGCCAGTACCACCGCATTATGCAAAGACCATTCTATCAAATCTTTCTTTTTATTATCATGTGCCACCAACGCAATACGTTTTCTCTTGCCTATTATTCTTATTGTATTCATTTCAATTCATTTTCTATTAATACACACAATTTATAAAAGTAATCCTTCACAAGCTCAATGATAATTCATATTTAACCTTGCCATTCGGCTGAAATAGCCTACCTTTGCGCCTCGAAAAACAGCTCATGTATTGTGGGCTTTTAGCTTCTAAAATAATTTTCAGGTTAAAAGTTCATAGTAATTGGCTCAAAGCTACTTAATAATGAATATCAGAAACATCGCAATCATTGCCCACGTTGATCATGGTAAAACTACTCTGGTTGATAAAATCTTACACGCCACCCAGGTATTTAGGGATAACCAGGAAACCGGCGAACTGATCATGGACAGCAACGACCTGGAAAGGGAAAGAGGCATCACCATTTTTAGTAAAAACATTTCAGTAAATTATAAAGGCGTTAAAGTAAACGTAATCGATACCCCCGGTCACAGTGACTTTGGTGGAGAAGTGGAAAGAGTATTGAAAATGGCCGATGGCGTTTTGCTGTTGGTAGATGCTTTTGAAGGACCAATGCCGCAAACACGTTTTGTGTTGCAAAAAGCACTGGCACTTGGTCTGCACCCAATTGTAGTAATTAATAAAGTAGATAAACCAAACTGCCGTCCGGATGAAGTACATGACGCAGTTTTTGAATTATTCTTTAACCTCGATGCTACCGAAGAGCAATTGGATTTTCCAACAATCTATGGCAGCAGCAAGAATGGCTGGATGAATACTTCATTGACTGAAACAGACAATATCTTTCCTTTGATGGATGCAATACTGGAGCATGTGCCAGAGCCTAAAGTAAATGAAGGCCCTTCACAAATGCAAATTACTTCTCTGGATTATTCTTCTTTCTTAGGAAGAATTGCGGTAGGTAAAGTTGCCCGTGGCAGCATCAAAGAAGGCCAGCAAATTGCTTTATTGCAGGCCGATGGAACCAATAAAAAAATGAAGATTAAGGAACTGTATGTGTTTGAAGGAATGGGTAAAAAGAAAGCAACAGAAGTTTTTGCCGGAGATATTTGTGCGGTAGTGGGATTAGAGAATTTTAATATCGGCGATACCATTGCAGATGTTGAAAATCCGGAAGCATTACCAGTGATTAGTGTAGATGAGCCAACAATGAGCATGTTGTTTGGAATTAACAACTCTCCATTTTTTGGCAGGGAAGGAAAGTTTGTAACCAGCCGTCACCTCAGAGACAGGCTGATGAAAGAAACAGAAAAAAACCTGGCACTTCGTGTAGAAGACAGTGACAGTGCTGATAGCTTTAATGTATTTGGCCGTGGTATCCTTCACCTGGGTATCCTGATAGAAACCATGCGTAGAGAGGGTTTTGAGTTGACGATTGGTCAACCGCAGGTATTGATAAAATATGTTGATGGTATTAAAAATGAGCCGTATGAAATATTGGTAGTAGATGTACCGGCAGAATATAGCGGTAAAGTAATTGACTTGGTTACCCAGAAAAAAGGTGAAATGCTGGTGATGGAAACCAAAGGCGAAATGCAGCACCTGGAATTTGATATTCCTTCAAGAGGATTGATAGGATTGAGAAGCAACATGCTGACCAACACTGCAGGCGAAGCTGTAATGGCTCATCGTTTTGCTGAATACAGGCCATGGAAAGGGCCAATACCTGGCCGTAGCAATGGTGTGCTGTTAAGTAAAACAACAGAAAAAACAACTGGTTATTCGATTGATAAATTGCAGGACAGAGGTCGTTTCTTCGTTGATCCGGGTGAAGAGGTTTATGCAGGCCAGGTGATAGCAGAACACATTAAGCCAGGCGATTTAATAGTGAATGCAACCGAGCCAAAAAAATTGACCAATCACCGTGCAAGCGGAACGGATGATGCATCGAAAGCTGCACCAAAAATTTTGATGAGCCTGGAAGAATGTATGGAATATATTCAGCAGGACGAGTGTATTGAAGTGACGCCAAAAAGCATCCGCATCCGTAAAACAATTTTGAATGAGGATGAACGCAAGCGGATGAGCAAATCAATGCAATCCGAAGCGGTTTAAAATAATTTATAAAAGCAAATCCCCCGGTTTTATCGGGGGATTTTTTTGTTAAACAAAATGCTATCCAAGTAAAATGCACATTACCTTTGTGCAATCAATGAAAAAAAATCTTTCAATATTCTTCCTCTTTTTTCTGCTTTGCTTTATTACAATAAATGCAGCAGCACAATGTGCCATGTGTACTAAAACAGCACAACAGTTGGG
The DNA here is from genome assembly GCA_031368105.1 of Chitinophagaceae bacterium. Taxonomy (GTDB): domain Bacteria; phylum Bacteroidota; class Bacteroidia; order Chitinophagales; family Chitinophagaceae; genus Ferruginibacter. The sequence continues at coordinate 20,701 of JANLQY010000132.1, read as the reverse complement.
TGAAGGTCCGGCACAAGGGTTGAACAGCGGTATTTTATATTTGATGATGGCTCCTTTTGCAATTGTTGGCGTTATTGGTTACCGCTGGTGGAAGAGTGACAGATCTTAGTAGTTTTGTATAAACTGGTAGAGATTAAATGTACTACCGGCGCTTTCAATTTTATTTTTTAATTCAGCCTTACTAATTCCGGCCATTCTTTTTTGTTGAATCAAATGAAATGCTTTTTCGGCGAGCAGACATAAATGTTTCTCGTTTCTTATTTGCTGTTTCTTTTCATTGAATGTTGATTGTTGAACATTGTCTATTGAGTATTCAATATTTTCAAGAATCGCTTTCAGTAATTGCTCAATACCTTCTTTTTGAGAAGCAATAGTTTTGATTACTGGAACTTCCACTTGTTTGTGGTGAAAGGCCGGAGCCAGCATCATCCTTAAATTGTTTACAAATAAATCTGCATCCGGCCGGTCACTTTTGTTTACCACAAAAATATCTGCAATTTCCATCAGCCCTGCTTTCATGGTTTGTATTTCATCACCAGCTTCCGGCACTACAGTTACAATCGTTACATCTGCCAGCCCGGCAATCTCAATTTCACTCTGCCCTACACCTACGGTTTCTACAATGATGTAATCAAAGGGAGCAGCTTTCATTAAATCACTGATCTCAATAATTTTAGGATGCAATCCACCGAGAGAGCCTCTTGTAGCCAATGAACGGATGAATACATTTGGATGATTGTACCATTCACTCATGCGTATCCTGTCGCCCAGCAAAGCACCTAAATTAAATGGCGAAGAAGGATCAACACAAATGACAGCTACTTTTTTTTGTTCTTTTACCAACTGTTCAATCAGGGCATCCACCAAGGTACTTTTGCCTGCACCGGGTGGACCGGTAATGCCAATAACGGGTGTGGTGGATGGCGGCAATAATTGCAGCAAAATCTCACAACCCGGCACATCATTTTCTACCAATGAAATGGCTCTTGCCAGGCTTTTGCTATTGCCTTCTTGTATTTGCTGCAGGTAATCATGCCACATCAAACAAAATTCAATGTAATTCATTCAAATTCCAAAAAGAAGTCGGCGATGGTGAATTGGCAATGGTGAATAAACCTTCGAAACAGGGGCAGTTACTAAAATTGAAAGCCGATAATACTTATTGTTTTTCATTCACCATTCACCATTGACCATTGACCATTCACCTTTCCTTATTATCTTCGATTAAAAATATTGATTACTTACAATGACCAATTTTATTCCGATATTTCCTTTAGGCATAGTAGTGTATCCCGGCGAAGAATTGAACCTGCATATTTTTGAACCGAGGTACAAAGAATTGATAATTGATTGCAGGGATAACAAAAAATTGTTTGGCATTCCTTCTGTTATTAATAACAAGGTAAGTGAAATGGGTACGCTGGTAGAGCTGGTGGAAATAACAGAAGTATATGACAGTGGTGAAATGGATATCAAAACAAAAGGGCTGCAGGTATTCAGAATTTTAGAAGTGATAAAAACATTGCCGGATAAATTATACAGCGGTGCCATTGTTAATTATCCTGACAATGAAGAAAAAGGCAACCGGACTTTAATGAAAAATGTAATTAAAGCAATCAGGGAGCTGCACAACATTTTAAAAGTGACCAAAGATTTTAAAAAACCGGATGAAGAGCTGTGGAGTTACGATATTGCACACCATGCCGGGATGTCGCTGGAAGAAGAATATGAATTGCTGCAACTGCTGCATGAGCTGCAACGGGAAGAATATTTAAAACAGCATATTATAAAAGTGCTGCCGGTAGTATCAGAAATGGAAGTGCTGAAAAGCAGGATACAACTGAACGGCCATTTTAAAAATTTATCGGGCTATGATATTTAGTTTAGGGTTTAGAAAGTTTAGAGGTTTAGTTAAGCAATATTTAATTACAAAGCTTAAGCTCTATAAAAGAAAACTAATCTAAACTACTAACTTCTAAACCTAAAAAATTTTATACATTATCAATCATGACCACACTCTGTTTAGATTTTGGAAATACCCGTTTAAAAGCAGCCATTTTTAATGATGATGTTGTGATAGAAGAAATGGTATTGCCCGATGATAACAATGATACTATTGAAACCTTGTTAAACAGGTATCAGCCCCAAAAATCAATTTTATCTTCTGTGATTGATCACAATGCAGCGCTTGAAAATATTTTGGCATCCAGAACAATTTTTCACAAACTCTCCCATCATACAAAATTAAATTTTACCGCTCCCGTTGGTAAGCCCGAAACAATTGGTGCAGACCGACTGGCACTGGCAGCTGCAGCGGTACATTTCTATCCGGGTAAAAATAACCTGGTCATTGGTCTGGGCAGTTGCATCACTTACAATTTCATCAACCAGTACCACCAGTTTTTAGGAGGCGCCATTTCGCCGGGTATGGAAATGCGTTTTAAATCCATGCATGATTTTACAGCAAAGCTTCCATTAGTTGAAAAAGACTGGAATTTTCCGGTGATTGGCTATGATACCAAAACAAATTTGCAGAGTGGTGTAATAGCAGGAATAACCTTTGAAATAGACGGCTGCATTGACTTTTACCAAAATAGGTATGACAACTTTAACGTGGTTTTAACCGGTGGTGATGCAGGCTATTTTGCCCGTCACCTTAAAAACAAGATATTTGCAGACTTAAAATTTTTATTCAAAGGACTTTACGCTATCAGCGAAGTTAACAACTGCTAATATAATGATGAGATTGACTGGATTTGTTTTGACCCTTATGATTTGTACAGCTGCCGCAGCCCAGGAAAACTCTCCCTATTCCCGTTATGGTTTAGGCGATCTTGTTCCCAACCAAAATATTATTAACAGGGGCATGGGTGGAATATCAGCAGGCTATTCCGATTATCAAAGTGTAAATTTTGTAAACCCTGCCAGTTTTGGAAACTTAAGCTACTTAACACCAGCTTCAGTAAAAATTCCCGGATCACAACGCAATACTATTTTTGATTTTGGAATAGAAGCAGATACCCGTACTTTAAAAAGTATAAGCCCGGTTGGAAAATTTTCTACCACCAACCTTAATATTTCTTACATGCAGTTGGGCATTCCTATTAAATTAAAAAAAGCAAATAAGAAAGGTATTTTTTTAGGCCTTGATCTTGGCCTGCGGCCAGTCTCGAGAGTGAATTATAAAATACTTGGAGTCGAAAGAAAGCTGGGCATAGACACTATGGCCACAATATATGAAGGAAGTGGTGGAGTAAGTGAAGCAAATTTGGGTGCCGGCCTGCGGATAAAGAATTTTAATATCGGCTTCAACAGCGGCTACCGTTTTGGAAATAAAAAATACAGCACCAGGATTACGTTTTTAAATGATACTGTTTCTTACCACCAATCTAACTCTGAAACCAAGGCAAATTTTGGCGGCATTTTTTTTAATGTAGGCACACAGTATGAGATTCAGTTAAAGAGCAAATATAAAAATGCTGCAGGCATAAAAAAAAATGCTGGTATCCTCAGGTTAGGCGGTTTTGCAAACTTGAGCCAGAAGATGACCGGCACCCAGGACATACTAAGAGAAACAGTAAGCTACGATGATGCAGGAGGAGTATACAGGGTAGATAGTGTGTACCAGTCAAAACAGGATGGCACAGTGAAAACTCCTTTTAGCTGGGGAGCTGGATTTACTTATAAGGATAGTGCTTCACACTGGTTGTTTGGGGCCGAATATGAAAGAACTGACTGGAACGGGTACCGATTTTTTGATAAAACAGACCAAGTACAAAACACCTGGAAGATACGGGGAGGGGCAGAGTATTTTCCTGCTAAAGACAATACCCCGGTAAGCAAATATTTCAGCTATGTAAAGTACAGGGCCGGGTTTTATTACGGGCCTGATTATGTGAATGTAGGAAACAACAGCGTACCTGAATATGGCTTTACATTTGGCGCCAGCTTTCCTTTGAAATTAAGAAAGTCTTCTTACTACGAAACACAAATATCATTTTTGAACACAGCAATTGAAATAGGCAGCAGGGGAAATAAACAATCTACTCTAAGGGAAAGTATTGTTCGTATCAGTGTTGGTTTTTCTTTGGGTGATTTATGGTTCAACCGTTCTAAATATTATTAATGAATTGTACAGCATGATCACTGAAAAAAAATATTTTAAAATATCAGCAGCCTTTATAACCGGCTGCTTTTTTTTATGGAGCTGCGAAAATAAACTGGAAGATGTGCAGCAGCTTAATTCCAAAGATGTAGGTAAGGATACCGCAAGAAATGTGGTGGTCCGTTATTCAATTGGGGCAAAGAAAAAAGCAGTGCTAACTTCACCGGTTATGTACCGGGTGCAGGCTTCAGAAAATTATACAGAATTCCCTAACACTGTTCATGTAGATTTTTTTAATGAAAAAGGAGACAGCATAGACAGCAGGCTGGATGCTAAGTACGCCAAGTATAAAGATGCAGAAGGCATTGTTTTTTTAAAAGATAGCGTGAAGGTGATCAATACTTTGGGCGACACATTGTATTGCGACGAATTGTACTGGAACAGGGCAAAAAAAGACCAGGAATTTTATACAGAAAAACCGGTAAGGATAAGAACAAGAAAGCAAATTATAGATGGCATTGGCATGGATGCCCGCCAGGATTTTAAAGAATGGCATATTGTAAAACCGGTAGGCTTCATCAAAGTACCCAGCTCCGAATTTCCCAATTAAGGAAAATTAATACAAGGACAATATTGCCTTTTGAATGTTACCGTAACTTCATTTTTAAATCATGAAAGTATTGGCAAAACTTTCAGGTATAATAAAATAAAACAAACTGCACCGGAATTTTTAATATGGCTACAATTATCATTTATGGTATTCCCAATTGTGATACGATAAAAAAAACAATGGATTGGTTTAAGAAAAGCAAACTGCAAACAGCTTTTCATGATTATAAAAAAGAAGGGATTAGTAAAGAGAAACTAACGGCGTGGTGCAAACAAGCTGGGTGGGAAATATTGCTGAACAAAAAAAGCAGCACCTGGAGAAGTTTATCGGCGGAAGAGCAGAACAAAATAACCGGCCAGGCTTCAGCCATTCAATTAATGAAAATGCAAACCAGTATTATTAAAAGGCCGGTGATTGAGTTTGATGGAAAATTATTTGTTGGATTTGATGAAAAAAATATTCAAAAATTTCTTGTCTAAAATAATAAAAACTGCCAGCAAAGGAGTAAATTTAAAAATGGAAAACAGCCCGGAATTAAAAGTGCTCATCCGAAAAAATGCATACCTGTTTTGGCATATCAAAGACAGTGTGAAGGAGGATTTGCCGCTACAGGTGGTGATCGAATTTTTTTTTAATTATGCTGATGAAGAAGATGTAAAATCGCTTATTAAAATTGTGGGTAAAGAAAAAATCGGAAAAGTTTTCTTTGAACAAATAAGCCTGTCTGAAAGGGTGGCTAACAACTACAATAATATTTCGAAAAATTTTTTCAGCCTCTACTTTGCTAAATATGCACATTGAAATACTTAGCGACAAGCAAAAACAGCTGCTTCCTTTTTTAAAAAAATACAAAAGGGTTTATTATCTGGTAGGAGGTACTGCTATTGGTTTTCATATTGGCCACCGGCATTCAATAGATTTTGATTTATTTACAGATACAAAAATAAACTTCACCAATATTAAAAAAGAGGTATCCATTACTGGCTTCCATTCGTCTGTCATACACTCTTCAGCAGACCAAATTCATTTTATAATTAATGAAGTCAAGCTTACTTTTTTCGAGTTTCCATTTTCTATTCAATGCAGTAGTAATTTTGAGGATTATTGCAGGATGCCGGATTTAATAACCTTGTCTGCAATGAAAGCATTTGCTTTGGGAGGAAGGGGTAAATGGAAAGACTATGTTGATTTATATTTTATCATAAAAAACTTTTACAGTATCGAAGAAATAGCTGCAAAAACTAAAGAGATATTCCAGGATGTTTTTAACCCTATTTTATTTCGAAAGCAAATTTGCTATTTTAATGATATTGATTATTCACAAACAGTAGAATATCTACCCGGCTTTGAAACAGAAGAATCAGTAATAAAAGATTTTTTAACCGAAGCCGCATTAACAGGATTTTAAAAACAAAAACTACAATAATGAAAAGAAACGCAACCGCCGTATGGAACGGCACCGGTAAAGAAGGTTCAGGCAATCTTACCACACAAAGCACTACTTTAAACAAAACACAATACTCTTTCAACTCCCGTTTTGCGGAAGGTGTGGGTACCAATCCGGAAGAACTGGTAGCCGCTGCACATGCAGGCTGCTTTAGTATGAAACTGAGTTTTGTATTGGGTGCTGCAGGTTTTACTGCAGATGAAATACAGACAAAATGTGAAATCACTTTAGACCCTGCAGCGGGCGCCGTCACTGAATCTCATTTGACAGTATCAGCAAAAATTCCCGGTATCAGCCAGGAACAATTTGAAGCAGCAGTAGCCGATGCAAAAGCAAACTGCCCCATTTCAAAATTGCTGAATGCCAACATTACACATGAAGCTGTGTTGGGATAGATTCGTTTAGGAGTTTAGAAAGTTTAGATGTTTTGGACTAAACTTTCTAAACCCAAACTAAACCCCTAAATTATTAATGCATTGCTTCCGACAGATCTGCTTTCTTTCTTTTATTTCCTTTTACCATTAATACAAATGGTACGCAAATAAGAAACATAATGCCGAGATAAAAAAATACATCCATGTAAGATAATACCGCCGCCTGCTTGGTTACAATGTGATCCATTGCTGAATAACTGCTTTTCAATGCCACATCACTTGCCATTCCTTTGTTCATAAAATTGTGCTGCATTCCCTGTATTCTTTGTTGCACTGCAGGGTTGTTTATATCTAACTTACTCACCAGGCTGCTGCGGTGTACTACATTTTGACGGGACATAAAAGTGGTAATCAACGCCACACCAAATGATCCACCCAGCTGTCGCATCATGCCTGTAAAGGCAGCGCCCTGGCCTATTTGCTGCCCCTTTAATGTAGAAAGAGACAATGCGGTAATAGGAATAAATAACATGCCCAACGCTATACCTCTTACAATCAGCATCCAGAAAAAATTATCCGAATCGGTATCAGGTGTCAATATAAAATATCCCCAGAAAGTAAAGATGGAAAATCCAATCATACCCCCGGCAACAAGGTATTGCTGCGGCACACCTTTCTGTAATAAGTTACCAATAATGGGCATCATAAAAGCAGTAGTCAATGCCGCCGGCACCATCAGCATACCTGCCTGTTGTGCTGTCCATCCTAAAATAGATTGGGTGTACAAGGGTATAATAAAAGTAGAACCATACAAACCAAAGCCCATGATAAAAGAAAGAATAGTACCCACCCGGAGGTTACTGTTTTTTAGCACCCGCAATTCCACAATCGGATTTCTAAAACGCAGCTCACGCCAGATAAAAAAATACAATCCCAATACTGCAGTTACACACAAATAAATAATTGCACTGCTGTTAAACCAATCATCATCTTGTCCTTTTTCCAAAACATATTGCAGCGAACCAACTGTTACTGCAAGTAAGCCAATGCCCAGCCAGTCAATATCACGGGTTGCACTTTTTTCACCGTACTTAGGGCTGCGGACAAATTGAAGCGTCAGCAAAGTAGCAATTACTCCCAATGGAATATTGATGTAAAAAATATACGGCCATGAAAAATGTTCAACAATATAACCACCCAGCGGCGGTCCAAGCGTAGGACCAATGATAACCCCCAAACCATAAATAGCCTGTGCCATACTTCGTTTTTCAGGCGGATAGCTTTCTGTAATAATTGTTTGAGAAGTAACCAGCAATGCACCACCACCAATGCCCTGTAAAAAACGAAAAGCCACCAGCTCCCAAATTCCAGTGGCATTGCCACATAGAAAAGAACAGATCGTAAAAAGAATCACCGATGCTGCAAAATAATTTCGTCTGCCAAATTGCTGCGACAGCCAGCTCGTCATCGGAACGATAATAACATTGCCAATAGCATAAGCCGTGATCACCCAGCCCACTTCTGTAAGCGTTGCACCCAAAGTCCCACGCATGTCATTCACAGCCACATTTACAATGGTGGTATCTACTATTTCCAATAAGGTACACAGGATAGCCGTAATCGTGATGATCACCCGCCTGCTGCCATACTCTACCAACGATTCCATTTGTTGCATATCAATTTCTCCCATCCCCTAAAGGGGTGTTTTTTATTTTTGTACCCAGCAATATTTCCTTATTCATCTTCATTGGCGTCGCACTCTTGTACATTTTTTCTTTATTCATCTTGCTCACATTATCGAAGTCCATTCTCTGCCTCACTCTCCATCGGAGAGGGAGTTGGTACTTTATCGCTTTGATAAACATGTTATCTCCCACATCTATTTTATGGCTTTAATCATCAATAACACCATCACCCTGCAACTCAGAAAATCACTTCAAATTCCTGAACTCCTGCCTTACCCCCCCCTTTAGGGGATGGGGGTTAAATGCACATCCACCGTCACATTCATCCCGGGCTTCAGTTGGTTCACTAAGGAATCAGTTGGTTTATTAAACTCAATTTTTACCGGTAAGCGCTGTACCACTTTTACAAAATTGCCACTGGCATTATCCGGAGGCAGCAAAGCAAATCTTGAACCGGTGGCCGGAGAAAAAGAAGTGAGTGTAGCTTCAAATGGATGGCCGGGAAAAGCATCTGCATGTACGGTTATTTTTTGCCCGATACGCATTTTTTCAAATTGTGTTTCTTTAAAATTTCCAATCACCCACACATCATTACTAAGCACAATGCTGAATACGGATTGTCCGGGTTGCAGAAACTGCCCTGCCTGCAGGCTTACTTTTGATACCAATCCTGATTCCTGCGCCGTGATAACAGAATAAGAAAGATTTAGTTTTGCTTCTGCCACTTCCACTTCTTTTTGCTTTATCACAGCACCGGCTACCCCAATTTGTGAAGAAGTGGCATTGCTTTGTGCAGCTACTGAATTTGTTTGCTGAGCCACCTGGTTTTTTTGCGATTGTAATATTTGCAGCTGGCGTTCGGCAGTTTGTTTGGCTGCCAAAGCCTGCTCATATTGCTGCTGTGTAACAGAATGGTCTTTTATTAAATTGGCATAACGGTCATAATCCTGTGTTGCCCTCCATACATTTATTTTGGCGGCTTCTATCTGTGCATCTACAGTAGATATGCCCGACTGTGTGCTGGAGATCGTTGCCCTGGAAGCATTGCTGGTAGCCTGTGCGGCACCCAAACTGCTTTGTGCAGTAGCCAGTGCCGACTCGGCCTGTAGTACTTTTAATGCAAGATCCCTGTCATCCAGAATCAAAAGGGTATCACCTTTTTTTACTGTCTGGTTATCTTTTACCCTTACTTCTTTTACATAACCCGCCACCCTTGGAATTACCGGGCTGATGTTGGCTTCAATTTGTGCATCGTCCGTTTCCTGGTAGTGCTGTGCATGTTGGTATTTGCTCACACCAAACCATCCGCCTGCAACAAGGAGCAAGCCTAACACAATGATGAATGTCTTACTGCTTTTTTTAGGAGGCGCTGCTGCTGCAACTTTTTGTTCTGTTGTATTTTGTTCCATACTGTATCTTTTAAAAATTGGTATTAGTTGATTGATAAATTTATTTGCCTAAAGCTCCCGTTGCCTGTAATAATTTATTGTAAGCAACAAAAGAATCTGCTTTGGCATTGGTTACACTTAGTTTGCTTTGCAGCAATGCCACATCAGCATCTAACAACTCTGTAGTGGTGGTAAGGGAATTATCGTATTTGTTTTTGGTGATGCGATAATTTTCTGTAGCCTGCAGTACAGCCTTTTCATACACTTGTATTTTTTTCTGGCTCACTAAATAAGTTTGATAAGCTTGGTTTATCTGCAGGCGTATATTGTCATTCAGCATCTCCTCACTTAATTGCAATTGCTGCACTTTTATCTTAGCGGCTTCAATTTTTGTTTTTGTTTTCCAAAGTGATGCCAAGTCATATTTTATGCCAATACCAATATTTACAGCATTGGTAATGCTTACAAACTTAGGTATGTTGGCTGCCACATAACCACCTGTAAATGCAACAGTAGGATAGTAATTGCTTTTAGCATTCAGCACACCCACGTCAGCAGCTCTTTTACGAAAAGAGAGGGCACCAATATCTTTGCGGTTTTGTAGCGCTTCCTGTTCATATTCATCCAATGCTTTAATGGAAGCGGGTAATGCCAAACCATTCCTGTCCGGTATCAGTTCTATTTGTTCCGGCAGGCCCATCATTAGGTTCATGTTTACACAGGCAAGTTTGTAATTACTCTCGGCATCCAGTAACGTCAGTTCTCTGTTAGATGATTGCAGTTCTGCTTTCATTAAATCGTTTCTTGGCAGCAATCCGTTTTTTTCAAGATTGGCTAATTCATTTACCCTTTGCTGTGACTGAGCCAGGTTTTCTTTTACCAGTTCAATAGCTTGGTGTGCTTTGTACAAATTGATACAGGCATTCACCACATTTAATATCACCAGCTCCCGGTCGTTGTCAGCATCCAGTTTCACAGCCTGTTCCAAATATTTGGCAGATTCTATACCATACTTCAGCCTGCCACCGGCATATAATGGCACGGAGACATTGGCAATGCCATACATAGCCTGGTTAACATTTGGCGTATTGCCGCCACCACCAGTGTCTGGGCCATTTTTTAAATTAATATTTGGCTGAATGGGCAAATACAAATAGGAACCGCTGATGCTTGCCTCCGGTAATTTTTTTTCATAAGCTTCCTCTATTACATTGGCAGCTTCTTCAATTTTTGTTTTGTTTGCCTTTAAGGTTTTGCTGTAAGCAAGGGTAAGGTCAATGGCTTCTTTTAAAGTGATTGTCCTGCTTTGCTGTGCCAGCAGGCTTTGTACACTCAACAGGCCTGCTATAAAAAATAATAGTTTATGCTTCATTGGTTAAGATTGCTTTGAATAATGTTTTGATATGTATGCTTAGTTTCTTTTTCAGTTGGTTCTCGTATTCTTCATTGGTAAGGTGCTGGCTATTGGTAAATTCCCGGAAATGTTCTTTGCTGAGCATCGATTGCCATACGGTTCCTATCATCGTATTCAACATCAGTACCACATCTATTTTCTTTTTAAAATCACCTTTCTTTTGTCCCTCTTTTACCAATTCCGTTATCAGTTCTGCATTACGCACTTTCAGTTGTTTTATTTTCTGAATAATTGCAGTATTGCTGTTATTAATCTGTTCCGAAATCATGATCTTGTAGAATTGCTGGCTATCCATCATCTTTTCAATGTGCTCATCTATCAGGGTATTTATCTTTTGAATGGTGCTGATGCTGTTGTCTTTTAAAAGTTCCTCCACCCTCATTTGTACCCGTCCAATTTTTATTTCAAAAATGGCTTCTAGTAATTTTTCTTTACTGCCGAAGTAGTAAGATATCATCGCCACATTTACCCCGGCTTCTTCAGCAATATCCCTCACAGAAGTACCATCAAATCCTTTGAGGGAAAACAGCCGCTGTGCTGTGTCGATGATCTGTAATTGCTTTTCATTAAAGTCTGTCATAAATTAAATTGAAGAACAAAGTTAAACGATTGTTTAATATTAATCAAACATTTGTTTAATTTTTTTTAATTCTTATTTTTCAGCATCAATCTTTTAATTAGATTTGGTAAAACTTATTGCTATGTTATTTCAAAATAAAACAGTCCTCATTACAGGTGCCTCAAGGGGAATAGGAAAAGCTATTGGATTAAAGTTGGCTGCAGAAGGAGCCAATATTATTATCGCTTCTAAAAGTGTGGAAGAAAACCCCAAACTCGGCGGCACTATTTTTTCCGCCGCTGTAGAGATGGAGGCAGCAGGAGGAAAGGCTTTAGCGGTTCAATGCGATATCCGTTTTGAAGACCAGATTGATGCAGTAATAAACCAGGCGATAGCAAAATTTGGCGGCATCGATATTTTGATCAACAATGCTTCTGCCATCAACCTTAGCCCAACAGAACAAACAGAACCAAAACGTTTTGACCTGATGTATGATATTAATGTAAGAGGAACTTTTATGGTAAGCCGTGCCTGTATCCCTTATCTTAAAAAAGGAACCAATGCACATATCTTAAATTTATCTCCACCCATTAATATGGATATGAAATGGTTTGCTAACCACCTGGCATATACCATTAGCAAATACAATATGAGCATGATTGCTCTGGGGCTTGCTGCAGAGTTAAAAAAATATAATATCGCAGCCAATGCTTTGTGGCCAAGAACAACAATTGCCACTGCGGCAGTACAAAATCTTTTAGGCGGAGAAGCATTAATGAACATGAGCCGTACCACAGATATTATTGCCGATGCTGCTTATTACATTTTATCCAAGTCTTCTGCAACCTGCACCGGCAATACTTTTATTGATGAAGAGGTATTGGCAAAAGAAGGGATTACTGATTTAAGCAAATATGCAGTAGTGCCTGGTGGCCATTTATACAACGACCTTTTTGTGTAGCTCCAATTGTTAAGGAAAAATTAATTCATTTTTTGTTTTGATGAACGGTAACATTTTTAAATGATGTACGTTTAGTTTCGTAGTTGGAAAATACCAAAGTATTATTTTCCTTTCAAACCAAACTGTATAGTCATGAAATGTCTACCACTTAGGGTGACAGGCTTATGCCTGTTGCTTTCTATTGCATCTTTTTGCCAAACCGAAAAAAAATCAATTGCTATTAAAAGAATTAATTCTCCGGTAAAAATTGACGGAGATCTGGATGAGGCGGTATGGAAAAATGTACCTGTAGCAGACAAATTTATTGCCCTCCGCCCAACACCTTTCTGGGCCGAGAACACTGATAATGCAACGAAGGTTTATTTTTTATACAATGATGAAGGAATCTATATTGGGGGCTATTGCCATGAAAAAAATAAAGACAGTATAGCATCGGAACTGGTAGGCAGGGATGGGTTTGGTAATAATGATTTTGTGGGAGTAATCTTTGATACCTACTACGATAAATTAAATGGCTTTGAATATTTTGTAACACCACTGGGAGAGCAGTTTGATGCCAAACAGGCTCCCAATACAAATGGCGACAGTGAGGATTTTGGCTGGAATGCAGTGTGGCAAAGTGCTGCAAAAATTCATGCAGATGGCTGGAGTTTTGAAATGTTCCTGCCCTACTCCGCTATCCGTTTTGGAAAAAATAAAATGCAGGATTGGGGATTGAACATTGTAAGAAAAAGACAAAAAAGCGGTGAACAATTATTCTGGCAAAGTATTGATCCAAATGTAAATGGCTTCTTAACACAGGAGGGATTGATAACCGGATTGGAAAATATTAAGCCACCGTTAAGGTTACAATTTTCTCCCTATTTTTCTGCCTATCAAAACCATGATGACAAAGCTCCGGCTGGTGTAAATAAAAATGCTACCACTTTCAATGGAGGGATGGATATTAAGTATGGACTCAGCCCGGCATTTACTTTAGACATGACCCTGATCCCAGATTTTGGCCAGGTACAAACGGATAACCTTACCCTAAATTTATCACCCTTTGAACAGAAGTTTAGTGATAACAGGGCGTTCTTTACGGAAGGCGCCGAGCTTTTCAATAAAGGAAATTTATTTTACAGCCGCCGTATCCCAACAAAATTATATAACGCAACTAAAATAAGCGGCCGTACACAAAAGGGGCTGGGCATTGGGTTTTTAAATGCAATTGCAAAGCCGCAATACAGGACTGAAAAAAATTCTTCAACGGGAATTGAAACTAAAATTGAAACTGAACCACTTACAAATTATAATGTCCTTGTCCTAAATCAAACATTAAAAAATAACAGCAGTGTTTCATTAGTGAATACCAATGTGTGGAGAAGTGGAAAAGGTTATGATGCCAACGTAACTTCTGCACTGGTTGACCTGTTTGATAAAAAAAATATGTGGAATATTGGTGGCAATGTCAGCGTCAGCAATTTGTTTGGCAGGGATAATAAAACAACTACAGGATATGCTCATTCTATTTACTTCAGTAAAGTAAGCGGCCATTTTAATTTCCAGGTATGGCAGGATTTGGTGAATGCAAAATATGATAAAAGCGACCTTGGTTATATTACCAACAATAATTCAATGGACCAGGGTTTTTGGGCTGGCTATAGCTGGACAAAACCTTCCCGGTGGTACAACCAGTTTAGGCTAAACACCAATATATTTTACAGCAGGCTGGTATCTCCTCTTGATTTGCTAAAACGGAAAGAAATGATGTACCAGAATACTTCGTATAATTTTAATGCAAACGGGCAATTAAAAAACTTGTGGTGGGTAGGAGCTAATGTCAATGGAGGGCTTAACCGAAACGATTTTTATGAACCAAGAAAATATGGACGGGTATTCAAGGATAAACCACGGGTACATACAAATGCCTGGTGGGAAAGTAACAGTGCAAAAAAAATATCCTGGGGCGGAAATATTTCTTTAGGGAAAGGTGCTTATTTTAACCGCACACTTATTGGTTATGGCATTTTTGGAAAAGTACGTTTCAGCAGTAAATTTTCTGTAGATCACCAGTTGAATGTGGAGCAGACAAAAAACCAGGCCGGCTATGCTGAAACTGTTGGAGAGACTATTTATTTTTCAAGAAGAAATGTAACCAGCGTAGAAAATATTTTCAGTGTAAAATACAATTTTAACAACCGCATGGGCTTGAGTTTACGAACAAGGCATTACTGGAGTAAAGTAGATCCAAAAGAATTTTTTGTACTGGATGTATATGGCGATTTACAAAAACCTGCCAGCCCTTTCACCGGAAATGTAAACCAGAATTATAATTTTGTAAGTATGGATATGGTTTATACCTGGCAGTTTGCTCAGGGAAGTTTTGTAAATATTGTTTGGAAGAATATCAATGAAAATTTTCAGCGTGACTTTGAGAAAGATTACTTTAATAATTTTAGCAAAACCATTGGCAGAAATGGATACAATAACCTTACCCAGTTTAACAGTTTCTCTGTAAAAGTTATCTATTTCCTGGATTACCTTACGATGAAGAATAAATTAAAGAATAAAAACAACGGCTAAAGAAATGAATAAAAAAAACTCCTTTGAAAAGGAGCTCTTTTATTGAAATTTATTTTGTAATAACAGATATTTTACCAACTAGTTTTTGCAGATAAATTAATTACCCGTCCATCGAGCGGAGCCCATATTTGTTTAAATGTTGGGTTGCTGACAGCGCCTGTAAAAATACCTTCCCTCCTTGTTTGCCTGTAATCAAAAATGTTTTCGCAATTCAACACCAGTGAAATTTTTTTGATATTGTACCGCAGCATAGCGGCTGCAAATAAGTAGGGTGATGTGGTGTTTCCATCATCTAAGTATTGACTGCCTGTATAAGCTGCTTCTATACCTGCCCTGAATTTTTTTGAAAACTCATACGCAATAACTGTTGCAAACTTATTTCTTGCACTCAGGCTTACATACGGGTTGGTGTTGCTGAACAATTGCTTTGCTACCGTGTAAGTATAGCCCAGGTAAATTTCCAGTTCATCATGTGTAGCAGCGATATAAGTTTCAAAGCCTTTTGTATTAAGGGGCTGGGCTGCATTGAAAAAATAAACAGATCCCGGTAAAGAAGCATCCACCACCGGTCTTTTTATTTCAGTGATATAAAACATCTGGTTTACCGTAAGCCGCCATTCATCAAAGGTTTGTTTGTAATTAATATCCCAATTGATTCCCTGCGATTTTTCAGCCAGCAGGTTACTGTTGGGAGCAATTTTTTGATAATCCCTTTCATCTATATCACTTACAAAATAAGTAGGCACTTTGTAGCCTAAGCCCCCGCCAAGCCTGGTGGTAAAATGATTGTTTAATTTATACAGTAATGAAATCCTCGGTAAAATAAAATTGCCATAGTCGTTATGATTGTCGATCCGCATGCCTGCCTGTGCTGTAAATTTTGAAGATAGTTTCCAGTCGTCCTGTACAAAAAATCCAATTGTTTTTTGCCGGTAATTGGGAATGTTAGTTGAGTCAGGATTTTTTTTGGTAAAATTTTCACCAGTAAAATTTATTCCTCCAACAATAGTGTGCTGCGGTAATTTTTTAAGGTAGGACAGTTCAGAAAAATAAGAAAGCTGTTGGGCTTTCATTCCAAAAACATTTGTGTTTATATCCCGGTTAAAAAAACTGGCAGTTCCTTTAAAGGTAAGTCTGTCTTTATCATTGAGCCTTGTCTCCAGCTCCACATCAGCCGTATTCCTTACCGATTTATTTTCAATAAAAAATTGGTGAAGGTTGTCTTGTTTTTGCTGCAGCACCTGCATGTCTCCGCCTTTTCTTTCCTCGTAAGTAAGATTGTATCCTACAATCAAAGTTTGATTTGAGTTAGGATAAAAGAAAAGCCTTGGATGAAAGAAAACTGTTTTCAAATTGGGTACATCACTAAAGCCATCTTTGTTTACATCCACCTGCTTTTGATAAGTGCCACCGGTGAAAAATGTATAACCAAATTTTGCAGAGCGATTGGAGAAAAAAGCATTGATGTTCGATTCTTTTAAAGTGGATTGATTGATGGTAACTTCTCTTTCAAGATGATTTAGTTTAGGAGTTTTTGAAACCAGATTAATCATGCCTGCAATAGCACCACCGCCATATAAAGTAGAACTGGTTCCTTTTATGATCTCGATTTGTTTTAAATCGGAAGGCGGAATTTGCAAAATACTGAAGCTGCCCGAATAGCCGCCAAACAAGGGTAACCCATCCCGTAATATTTGGGTGTATTTGCCCGGAAGCCCCTGCACTCTTGCATCTGCATTGCCTGTTGCTGCTGAGGTTTGCTGTATTTGTATTCCTGCCACATCACCTAACAGGCTGGCGATATTGCCCGGCTTAATACCATTCTCTTCACCCACTTCTTCGCTGCCCAGTACTTCTACTTTTGTTGGCAGGTCTTCAATGCGGCTGTTGGTTCTGGAGGAGGATACAATCACTTCATCTAACTGTTCTTCTTTTGGTACCAGTTGAATAACCATTGATGAATCTGTCTGTGGAATGTCAACCGTTACCTGTTGTTCTGTAAAACCTGTATTGGTAATGACGACTGAAAATTTTCCTGCCGGTATATTTTTTATTTGTACGCTGCCATCTTGTTTGGAAACAGTTTTGTTTAAGTTATTTAAAACAACACTTGCCCCATGAACAGTTTCTTTTGTTGCAGCATTCTTTATAACACAGTTAAAATTATATTGGGCACTTGCTGCCATTGAAAAAAACAATGCGGCAAACGCAATGATGCATTTGTTTATCATATAAATTATTTAAGTCAGGCACTTGCATAAGTGCCTGACTGTTGATTAAATTATTTTATCGCTGTTCCGTCTGATTTGTACAAAACTTCTTTTTTCTTTTTGCCCCATATAATATCAGCTTCAAATAGCAGTTCGCCTTTTGAATTTTCTATTTTATCAGCACCGGTAATGCTGCAGCCATTGTATTTTTTAGTAATGGCTGTTGAAATGTTGGCTGGTAAATCGGCCACGGAAATTGTTGTCTCTGTCTCCAGCCAGGTGCCATCAATCGAAAAATTTGCAGACATGGATATGCCATTGATTTTAAAATTGGCTTCATATTCTTTGGCATTTTCTTTTTCCCATTTCACTTCTGCAGCAGTTGAAAACTTTTTTGCAAAAGCTTCTTTCACCGCTTTAGGAACATTGATAGCAAATGTTGACAACGCAATAAATAAAGCGCCTGTCAACAGAATAAAATATTTTTTCATTTTGTTGTTTTTAGTTTGAATAAAATACATAACAGCTTTATCAAAAAATAATTTGATAAAAATTGTAATTGAAAATAAGAACGGTTATACCCTCGGAGGCTGGAAAATTTCATTTAACCCAAGACGTGGAAAATAAGGATTGTTGTAGGCAACTTTGTTTTGTGTAACAGGCCTGGCTGTTTCAAATGAAAAGCTTGCTGGCTCTACAATACAATAAAAGATATGGGTGCTGGTATTTTGAAATGGAACTGGGTTGTGGGGTAATTCATGTTTATCGTTTTCATCCGCTTCATCTGAATCTTCAATATTCAACAAATGCTCTGTGATAAAATCTGCCACATTCATATCAGGGTCTTCCACAGATTTGCAGTGATTATACATTGCATGCAATTGTGCAAGGGCAGAAAAATCTCCCTGCGGCAATAAAATATTACCCAGCAGAAAATAAAAACCTGTCAATATAAGGATTAGCCTGTTCATGAAGCGTCACAAAGATAAACCTGTACTGCATAAAGACTGCATTAATCTTGATAAAGAAATGTTATTGAAAATATAGTTGATGAGAAAAATTAAAACCCCATCAACTTCTCCACATATTGACCCAGCCTGTTGTAAGCCATAAAGTTTTTTTCCAAATCCATGTTGAAAGGAATGGGTGTGTCTAAACTTGCACAACGCATTACCGGAGCATCTAAATTTTCAAAACAATGCTCTGCAATCCATGCCGTGATCTCTCCGCCAATACCACCAGTCAATGTATCTTCATGCAGCAGCAATACTTTGCCGGTAGCATTCACAGCCATTTTGATGGCATCATAATCCAGCGGCAATAATGTTCTCAGGTCGAGTATATAAAGTGATACTGCAGGATTATTTTTTGCATAATCAAGTGCCCAGTGTACGCCGGCTCCATAAGTGATGATGCTGATGTCATCACCATCCTGTACTAATCTGGCTTTGCCTATTTCCACTTCATAATATTCATCCGGCACAGGGCCGCTGATACTTCTGTACAAAGCTTTGTGTTCAAAATACAGCACAGGGTTAGGGTCGTTGATAGCCGCTATGAGCAGGCCTTTGGCATCAGCAGGTGTGGAGGGATACACAACTTTTAATCCCGGAGTATGTACAAACCAGGCTTCATTGCTCTGACTGTGAAATGGCCCTGCACCTACACCGCCGCCTGTTGGCATCCTTATCACCACGTCTGCATTTTGCCCCCAGCGGTAATAAATTTTTGCCAGGTTATTGATGATCTGATTAAAACCAACCGTAGCAAAATCAGCAAACTGCATTTCCATCATGGTTTTGTATCCCTGCAGAGATAAACCCAATGCTGCACCCACAATAGCGCTCTCACATATCGGCGTGTTGCGTACCCTTTCTTTACCAAAAGCTTCTACGAAACCTTCGGTGATTTTAAATGCACCGCCATACGCTGCAATATCCTGTCCCATTAAAACAAGATTGGAATGTTGCTGCATGGATTGATGAAGCCCTTCTTTTATGGCATCAATAAATCTTTTTTCAGCTACCGCCACTTGCTTATTTCTTATTTCAACTTTCTTACCTGCCTGTCCGGCAGGTAGGTTTCTTATTATCAAAGGAGCATACAAATCATTTACCTCTTCTTTAGTATTGGCAATAATAGGTGCTGATTGATAACCAATTTTTAATTCAGATTCAATGTGTTCTTTTATTTCATTTTTTATTGCTGTTACTGTTTCTTCTGTCAATACATTTTGTTGCAGCAGGTATTGTTCATAATTTTTGATGGGGTCTTTTTTCTCCCACAATTCAAACAAAGCTGGTGGCACATATTTTATGCCGCTGGCTTCTTCATGGCCCCTCATGCGGAATGTCATGCACTCTATCAAATAAGGTTTTTGATTTTCGATGCAATAATTTCTTACACCTTTGATGGTATCATATACTTCTAAAATATTGTTGCCATCAATCTGTACTCCCTGCATTCCG
Source organism: Chitinophagaceae bacterium (assembly GCA_031368105.1). GTDB lineage: Bacteria > Bacteroidota > Bacteroidia > Chitinophagales > Chitinophagaceae > Ferruginibacter. The sequence goes on along the minus strand of JANLQY010000132.1, from coordinate 915 downwards.
TAGCCCTTTGCTTTTTCTACCAAACTAAAACAACGGTATTGCTCATTCACCGGTGTACTTAATCCGTAACCATTATTTTCTATTACAAAAATTACGGGCAGATCCCACACGGCAGCTACATTTAATGCTTCATGAAAATCTCCTTCGCTGGTGCCGCCATCTCCTGTAAATGCCAGTGATACTTTGTTTTCATTACTGAGTTTGTGTGCCAGTGCCACGCCATCGGCAATGGCCAATTGTGGTCCAAGGTGGCTGATCATTCCGCAGATATGGTGTTCTTTGCTGCCGAAGTGAAAACTTCTTTCACGCCCTTTGCTGTAGCCATCTTTGTTGCCCTGCCATTGTTTAAATAATTTATTCAGCGGCATGTTTCGGGTGGTAAAAACGCCGAGGTTGCGGTGCAATGGCATGATCCATTCATCGGCTTCCAGCGCCATGGCAGCACCAACTGAAATAGCTTCCTGCCCAATGCCGCTGAACCATTTAGAAATTTTCCCCTGGCGCAACAATACCAGCATTTTTTCTTCAATCATCCGTGGCAGCAGCAGGGTTTTATAAATATTTGTGAGCTGTTCGCCGGAGAGGTTATTTCTATGGAACTGCATATCGTAAGTGTTGAAATTTTGAGGCTGTGAAGTTACAGGATGTTGTGGAGCAGACAAATCATTTTAATGAAAGCTTAATAGACCGTTTGCAATATTTAAAGAGACTGTCGTTATGGGGGACGCTGCCAATTGGTATTTCGTATAAGTGAGTGACACAACGAAGATGCAACACTACTGTCCCGTTAAGTTGTGCATTTTTTGACAGAATATAGAACAGATAGGAGTTTCGTGGAGTTCTTTGATTTTACGATTTGAACTTAAACCAGGTTTTTTGCTATTCAAATTAGCACTATGAACCAAGGCAGTTATG
>JANLQY010000130.1:0-1763 GCA_031368105.1 Chitinophagaceae bacterium | reverse complement strand
TTGTGTGTTGCGGCTAATCCTGCAGATCCTTTTAGTTTGGCTGGTTGGTTTGGAAGCAAAGTAGATTTAGCCCTATTGGGCGACAATCACCTTTATCATGGGGAAGGAGTTCCCTTTGATCCCGAAGGTTTGATGAGTACTTTTGGTGCTGTTGTGCAGGTGATCTTTGGCTACTTAGCCGGCAATTATATTTTGCAAAAAGGTAAAACACATGAAATGCTCAACGGCTTATTCGTAGCGGCCTGTGTACTTATCTTCACCGGGTTTGTATGGGACATGGTTTTCCCTATCAATAAAAAAATATGGACCAGCAGTTACACCGTTTATACCACCGGGTTGGCACTGCTTATTTTAAGTGTGATGATCTACAGCATTGAATTTAAAAACCAGCGGGGAGTCTGGAGCCGCTTCTTTGATGTGTTTGGAAAAAATGCTTTATTCATTTTTGTATTGAGTGGTGTATTGCCAAGATTGCTGAATCTCGTAAGGATAAATAACGGACTGGATGAAATCGGCAAGCCAAAATATCTTTCTCCTTTTGGCTGGTTTTATGAACATACCTGCAAATTTATTTTTCCTTCTGATGCAAGAATTGGCTCCCTGCTGTATGCATTTTGCTTTATTGCAATGATGTGGTTTTTTGCCTGGCTGCTGGATAAAAAGAAAATTTATATCAAAGTGTAATGGCAAACATTCACTCCAAAAATATCAGCAACTTTTTTTTGAAAATTATTTCAAAGCAGTCACTTTAAACGAGGTAGTAAAAATTGCATTGGCCTGCGGTGGCAGAATGGTTAAGCTGATGCCGTTATTAAAAGCATCTGGCGGGGCGCTTAAATTTTCTATGGCAATACTCTGGCGGTGTGGCGGAGTGTATATCTGCAGGTAAGGATAACTTTTTTCCGGGTTGATTTCTATTTGTATTTTTTGTACCGGGTCTCTTATAACACAGAGTGGCCGGCACTCTGCAAAGTTTAGCGTAAAGCAATCATCAAAAGCAGCATCCCCAATTTTTTTCAGCGAACCAAATTCTTCATACCGCACAATTCTTCCGGTTGGTATCAATTGTGTATCAAAAATCAGGTGTTCTTTACTTTGAAATTCCAGCAGCAGGTCATCAATCCTTCCTCCTAAAGTAAAGTAAGGATGCCAGCCGTCCTGCATGGGCATCAGGCTTTCATCCCTGTTAAATACATCCGTAGATATAATGAGCTCATTGTTTTTTTTAAGGTGATAAGTTATCACACAATCATAATGGAAAGGAAAGCCTTTGTCGGTGCCACGGTATTTGTATTCAATAGCAATGCCTGCATGTTCTTCATCAGCATATTGATAAGTTACCGTAAAGGCTGCATCATACAGTAAGCCATGTATCGCATTATTTCCCAGGAAAAATTTTTCAATTGTATAAGTGTCGTCGCCAAATTTATAGGTGCCGTTTTTTAACCTGCAGGCAAAAGGCGATAATTTGCTGCCCTTAAATCCTTTGGCCGTTACATTTTTTTCAAAGTCTTCCTTACTGTCATAATTGTCTATCACATTTAAAAAAGCATCCTTGTGCCATACATTAAAAGAGTGCAGTATGCCGCCACAGGCAGGAACGATCTCCGCCGATGTTTTGCCGGAAAGATCTTTCAGTACAATAATCTCAAAGCCATCTTTGCTAATGGTATCTATTGCAAACATAAAGTTTGTTTTTGTTCAGTTGAATTACCTGCTCAGGATTGTATGGATGAAGATAGCAAAGAAAGTATTTTATTGGG
>JANLQY010000093.1:0-14071 GCA_031368105.1 Chitinophagaceae bacterium | reverse complement strand
GATACGATAGTTACATCACTGTTACGTAAACTGAAAGTACCTTTTGTAAAGCCTAATTCCCTTGTTACAGTAATGTTAGAAAGCAACACTACTGAATCTGCAGCATTGGTTTTATTTATCCAGATGTGGGCAAATTTTTCACCACCAAAACCACCTTCATTATCTTTTGCAGCAGATGCTGGTGCAGAGATGGTTGCCATAGAGGTACCATTACCGCTGAAGTTGGAAGGGCCATCAAAAGTTACCTTTCTATCGTTGTGGTTAAATACCGCACCTGCATTTCTTGTCCAGCTTCCGCCTAAATACACATCACCACCACTGGCAGCACCAAGCGAAAGCGTTCCGTTGATGGTTACATTTCTCCCCACTCTCAGGGTTGCACTTCCGCCTGAATAATCCTGCCTCAATGAGGAGCCATTTTCTATAGTAAGGTCATTACAAATATATCCCTGGCCCACCACAGGAAAGTTAATGGTGGTATTGTTTTGAATAGTTACGTTGGCAGGGTAGCCGGTACCTGATGAATTGGTTGTCCACTCAAGATTACGCAAAAACACACTCCCGGTATTATAAAGCAATACAGCACTTGGGCAAGTGTAAGTAGGTGAATGGCCGGTTACACTTCCACCGGGTTGCAAACTGAATATTCCACTAACGGTGGCGGATATTCCAAAATCAATTGCACCATACGTTTGTATGTTTTTGAAAGTAACAGTACCACTGATAGTTCCGCTGCCTGCAAATACCACAGCGCCAGTGCTGCCCGATGCATCAAAACTTCCATTACTGGTAAACGTGCCGCCTGCTGCAATGGTAAGGTTGGTGGTGCCAGTCATTGTTATGGAAGCGCCTGAATTAATATTTACTGAATGAATATTTATATCTGCGCCATTAATATTTACAGTTGATCCTGCTGGTATCGATACGTCTGAAGTGGCTGTTGGCAAACCACCGCACCAGTTGGCAGGCACATTCCAGTTGCCTGTTGTGCCGCCTGTCCACCGGCCTGTGGGCAGGGCAACGATTTCTACGGCTGATGTGGTGGCAGTTGCACAAGCACCATTTTTTACAAAGGCCCTGTATTGTGTGTTGGCAGTAAGATTGGTTGCTGTTAAGCTGCTGCTGGTATTGCTGATATCATTAATGACAGATGAAAAATTATCTGTTGATGATTGCCATTTTACCACACTGCCTGTATTACTTGCCAATGATAGTAAAGTGGAATTGCTACCGGTACATACACCGCCGTTACCACTTAGTGAGCCACTTACTGTTGCAGCATCCACGGTAACTCTTATTACTGCACTGCTGGCAAGCAGGCAGGTGCCACTCTTTACCACAGCCCTGTAGTAAGTGGTGGCAGTTAAATTATTTACAGTAAGTATGCCAGTGGTATTTGAAATTGCAGTGGCGGCGGAAGAAAAATTATCGTTTGAAGATTCCCATGCCTGTACAATTCCTGTAAAACCACTCAATAAAATCGTTGCACTGTTTGTGCCGGTGCATACGCTGGTGTCGTTGCTTACAATGCCGCCCACACTTAACGGGTCAACGGTGAGTACAGCGGCAGTATAACTTTCGCAACCAGTACCTGAAAAAGAAGTTGCTTTAACCCTTACTGTAAATATGCCGGCGGTATTTAAGGCAGAGCTTGTTAGTGTAATACTGCCACCGGTACCAAATTTTGAAAGGCCGAGGTTAACTGCATCACTGTTGTCCCGTATTGAATACAGGATACCGCTTTGAGAAGTGGTTAAAGTAAAAGTAACTGTGTTGCCTTTGCACATTGCTGCTACTGCAGGTGCAATGACTGGTATAACAGGGATGGAACAGCTTACAGTAACTGAATTTGAAGTGGTGCTGTTTTCTGCATTGCCGCTTGCCTGTGCAGTGGCAGTTAAAACACCACCGGCATATAATGCATTGGTAACAGTTGTATTAACCGGGATGCTCCATACCAGGCCAACGGTTACACTTACACTGTCAATTTTTTGTCCATCGAGGTATAAATATATTTTGCCTGTAAATAATGAAGGCAATGTACCTGCAACAAGTGTTGCCGCATCAGTATAAGAACCTGTGATGGTAGGCACAATGGTAGTACCTGTTTGCACTGATACTGTTGGCGACTGTACACTTACCGCTGCACCACTTGCCTGTGCAGTAGCATAATAGGTTTGACCAGAAGTAACTGTAGTGGATAAAGACCATGTACCGTTTGCCAATACAGTAGTGGTGCCAAGCAAAGTACCTGAACCATTGTACACCCGTATTGTGGTACCGGCAGCTTCTGATGAAGTGCCTGTTATAGTTGTGGCACCAGCAGTAAGTGTACCACTTGCATTGGTGGTTATTACCGGCGGATTGGTAAGTATTACAACTGTACGTGTTGCAGCAGCACTTATACATAAGCCGGTTGATTGTGCCAGTACAGTTATTACATCACCACCATATAAAGTAACATTAGTAAAAGAATACGCTGTACCCGATGCCACCTGTGTGGATACAAGAAAGCCATTTTTATAATACCTGACTGTGGCGCCACTTGCAGCAGTTCCTGAAATAGTGGTGTTGCCCTGGTACAAAGTTGTTTGTGTAATAACAGGTGTGGCAGTAGTGCTGCCCAATGAACAGCCACCAGTAAATACCTTTGCAGATTCACACAATCCACTCTGTGTTGCAGTGATGGAATACTGGCCTACTGCTATATCTGCAGCACCGCCTGTGCAGGCACTTCCGCTTTGTGTATTTACATCATCATACCGCCAGGTGGTAGAAGTTGGATAAGTAACAGCATAAGGACTCGATGCATCTGTTCTGAATAATGTAGTACCTGATATGGTGGTTACATATAATTTTACAGATGCATTTGCCGGACGGTTGCCCATCATACCCCTGTCTGAGCTACAGGTAAAATCAAGCCCCGTAGTGGTGCTTGTACTTGCGGGGGTGCAGCCGATAACTGTATAATAATTGGAATCAGGGCTCACAGATTCGCCCGGTCCCTGTGCAGTTGCATAAAATACGTCACCGGTTGCAGATGTAATATTCGGTATGCTCCAGGTGCCGCCACTTGATACAGAAGTGGTGCCAACCAACACCCCATTTTTATACAAATAAATAGTGGCAGTGGATGCCTTTGATGTATCCAATCTTGTCCAGGTACCCTGCACAGTTACTGTACCAGTTGAAATGGGTGTGGTTAATACGGGTGCAGCAGTTCTTATTGCCGGTATGATGAAACCCGGTGTATTAAGGTTATTGGGCGTAACTGCGGGTGTTTGATTGATGATAGTAGTATAGGCATTGCCTGCATTGGTAAAATTGGCAACACCATAAATATCAGATTTGCTGCCTCCTGTTGCAGGATTGGGCGACATAACCGTGGTGGCACAAAACCGCAGCGGTGTGGATGCAGTGATCACTGGCGAATACCCCGAAAAACCCGATAACGGCACCACAAAATCATAAAAATAATCCGGGGTCCCTGAGTCAGTAGTAATGGCAACTGATATTTGCGAATTGGTAGCGATGCTGTAAGAATTTGCCAGTATTGGTATGCTTGTACCATCTACCGAATATATGGCAACCCTCTTGGTGGTTTCTAAAACCACTTCCCATTCAAATCCTGCGTTACCATTATTATTAGTGGTGGAAGCAACATAATTGGGGTCGGCTGTTGTACCCGTTGCCCCAAATCTTGAATCGGCATCAATCAATACACTGTATCCTTTGGCACCACTAACAATGCCGCCAACCCTCATCCTGAAATACAAATTGGTACCATCACTGTATACATAAAAGCCATGCCCGGGTGTGGGTTTTACCAATTCTGTAAACCCTCCGATTGGCCCCTGTGAAAGGTCGCCGGTTATTTCTGCTATAGCAACAGGCACACCTTTAAAAGGTATTTCACTTTCTGTACTGTCGTTGTTGATAAAACCGGCGCTTCCGGTGGAAGACCAACTGTCCCCATTTGGGTTAAGTAACGTAACAATGCCACCACCTGCCGGCCTTACAATAATCCCGGGGCTTTGGGCTTTTACTGCAAAACATAATAATAACAGGTATGCAACAAGGGGTAGTTTTTTTTTATAGAGGCGTGGCGTACCAGGGTTTTCAAGTTCTTCCCTGGCGGCGTTTTCTGCAAAAGTGAAAGAAATATCTATTAACAAGTTTTTCATATTTTTCATATTTTTAGAGTATGGTAGCGCATTAACGCAGTTATTGTAGGAATAGTACTACAAGTTCCTTGTCATGTTATAAAAAGCCCGGTGCAAACGTTTGCTCTGGATAACACAAAAATTACACGGCAATATTTTTTGTCTGAAACAAATGAACTCATCAATGCCGGTTTTAAAATTTACTGTTATACTTTTGAAAGCATATATTTTGATTCAAAATCTCAATCCCGGCTAATGGATGTAAAAATTGAACCTTCCTGGAAGGAGTCATTAAAAAACGAATTTACCAAGCCTTATTTTTTAGAGATCGTTACCCATTTAAAAATGGAAAGAACGGCTGGTAAAATTATCTATCCGCCAGGCCCTTTAATTTTTAATGCATTTAACCAAACCCCCTTTGATAAGGTTTCGGTTGTGATATTGGGGCAAGACCCCTATCACAATCCCGGCCAGGCACATGGCCTTAGTTTTTCTGTACCCAATGGCATTAAGCCGCCGCCATCTCTGGTAAATATTTACAAAGAAATTCAATCGGATATTGGGGTAGCCATGCCCGCTGAGTATGGCAATCTTACCAGGTGGGCTGAGCAGGGCGTACTGTTATTAAACGCCTTCCTCACGGTAAGGGCCAACGAACCGGCAAGCCATCAAAAAATTGGGTGGATGAATTTTACAGATGCTGTTATCAAAAAAATATCTGATGAAAAAACAGGCGTTGTTTTTATATTATGGGGTAAGTTTGCACAGGATAAACAGCTGCTGGTTGATGAAACAAAACATTTTGTTTTAAAAGCTGCCCACCCCTCGCCTTTCAGCGCTGATAAAGGTTTTTTTGGATGCCGGCATTTTTCAAAGACCAACGAATTATTAACCAGCCAGGGCAAAAAGCCTATTGACTGGAAATTATTAAGCCCTTAAAAAATACCCTTGCTCAGCCTGGGTAGAATAAAAAATTAATTATGCAGGATTCAATGGAAAATAAAAAAAGTATTAATACGCCACAGTTTGGTAACTGGGGAATTGAAATCTTTGCCCGTATATGGGCTTTCTGGGGCTTGATAACTTTTGTGATTACTTTCCTTATCATCTTTATCCCATCAATGCTTTCTTATCTTTTTCCTGAAAAAAAAGGGCAGGACTATTTTATATGGGTGTCAAGATGCTGGATGAGATTCTGGCTCACATTAATTGGCTGCCCTGTAAAAGTTACCGGAAGGGAATATTTTAAAGAAGGAGCCACTTATATTGTAGTGTATAATCATAACGCATTTTTGGATGTGCCGCTGTCTGCTCCCTACATTCCTGGTGGAAATAAAACCATTGCCAAAGCATCTTTTGCCAAAGTACCGGTATTTGGTTTATTTTACAAACGAGGGTCTGTATTAGTTGACCGGGACAATTCCGCCAGCAGGATTAAAAGTTTTGAAGGCATGAAGGAGGCATTAAAAAAAGGGATGCACATGTGCCTGTACCCCGAAGGCACAAGGAACAGGACTGCGGCTCCATTAAAGACTTTTTATGATGGCGCATTTAAACTGGCAGTGGATGCAAAAACAGCAATCATTCCCTGCATACTAACCGGCACTAAAAAGGCAATGCCCATCAATAAAAAATTTTATCTTTTCCCAACAAAGCTTACAATGGATTTTTTACCCCCCGTGTCGTCGGAAGGAATAGAACCCAAAGAACTAAAAGAAAAAATATTTACGATTATGTTGAATGCCTTATTAGACAAGGAAAAAGCACTATCCAGTCATATTTAATAATTGAGATATTTAACTATTAATATTAAATGTGTACTTTTGGCGCCATTAAAAATTTGAAATATTATTATTGATTTAAACATTAAGTTGAACGATATTTAAGGTTCACTACTTTTCTTTAGATATGAAAAAAAAGGTAACTAAGATAGGAGTACTTACTTCTGGTGGGGATGCTCCGGGTATGAATGCTGCTGTTAGGGCAGTGGTACGCACCGGTATTTACAATGGGTTGGAGGTATTTGGCATCATGCGTGGGTACAGCGGAATGGTGGAAAATGATATTTTTAAAATGGAAAGCCGCAGTGTGGCTAATATTATCCAAAGAGGCGGCACAATTTTAAAAACTTCCCGTTGTAAAGAATTTTTTACTCCCGAAGGGAGAAAAAAAGCATACGGAAATTTGCAAAAGCATGGCATTGATGGATTAGTGATTATTGGTGGCGACGGAAGTTTCCGTGGCGCACAGATATTCAGCAATGAGTATGATATACCATGCATTGGCCTGCCGGGTACTATTGATAAAGATATTGCCGGTACCGACTTTACTATTGGATTTGATACGGCTGTAAATACTGCAGTGGAAGCCATTGATAAAATAAGAGATACTGCAGACGCCCACGACCGCTTATTTGTAATTGAAGTGATGGGCAGGGATGCCGGCTACATTGCACTGCACAGCGGTATAGCAACAGGAGCAGAAAATATTTTGATACCAGAGCGTAAAACTGATATTGACGATATAATAGATCAGTTGGCCGAAAAAGAAAGAAGGCACAAACTGGTAAACATGATTGTTGTGGCAGAAGGTGATGAATTTGGTGGCAACGAAATAGCCAAAGTAATTAAAGAAAGGCTGCCGATGCAGGAAGTAAGGGTTTGTATTTTGGGCCACATACAAAGAGGCGGTTCACCAAGTTGTTTCGACAGACTGATTGCAAGCCGCATGGGCTACTCTGCAGTGGAATGTTTAAGAGAAGGCAGGTTCAATGTGTTTGTTGGCATTGTAAACAACCGCATGTTTTACACCCCACTAAATGAAGCTGTAAAAAAGAAGCAACGCATCAGTGAAGAGTGGATGAAGATTGTAAAAATATTAGCATCATAACCAATGTTTCTGAGTACCTCCTTTATTTGTTTCTCGTTTTATACGGGTAGGTAATAAATAAGGAATATTATAAACTATTAAAAACTAACTAATATAAACCGATGAGCAAAAACATCAGCAAATACCTGCACAGTGATATGGATAAAGAAGCAGGTATAAAGCACACCATCAAGAGAACAAAAATTGTTGCTACAGTAGGTCCAGCCTGCTCTACCTACGATAAATTATTAGAACTTGTAAAGGCCGGGGTGAATTGTTTTCGCCTTAATTTTTCTCATGGTGCTTACGAAGACAAAGCTATCATTATTGATTTCATCAGGGAAATAAATAAAACCGAACCTTACAATATTGCAATCCTCGGCGATTTGCAGGGCCCCAAATTAAGAGTGGGTGAATTGGAAAATGGAAAGATTGAATTAAAAGAGGGACAAGAATTTATTTTTACCACAGAAAAACTGGTAGGCACATCCGAGAAAATTTATGTTTCGTATCCTAACCTGGCCAAAGATGTAAAAGTGGGTGAACGCATCTTTTTGGATGATGGAAAAATGGAAGTGAAAGTAAAAGAAATACTGAATGATAAGGAACTAAAAATAAGTGTAACCCTTGGTGGCACATTGCTCCCAAAAAAAGGTGTTAACCTCCCCGACTCTGCATTGACAATGCCTTCGCTTACAGAAAAAGATATTGCCGACCTTGATTTTATTTTAGAAAAAGACTTAGACTGGGTAGCGCTTTCTTTTGTAAGAACAGTGAATGATATCAATGAATTGAAAAGAAGAGTGAAGGAAAAGAATTCGAAAATAAAAGTGATCTCTAAAATTGAAATGCCAGAGGCATTAAAAAATATCAGGGACATTATTATACAAAGTGATGGTATTATGATTGCCCGTGGTGATCTTGGTGTAGAAGTACCAATCGAAAAAGTTCCTTTGATACAAAAGGATATTATCCTGAAATGTATGCACCGTGCCAAGCCCGTAATTGTGGCTACGCAAATGATGGAGAGCATGATGGAACGCACTAAACCCAACCGAAGCGAAGTTACCGATGTGGCCAACGCTGTACTGGAAGGTGCTGATGCAGTGATGCTGAGCGGTGAAACCGCCATGGGTGATTACCCTACATTGGTGGTGGAAGTTATGAGTAAAATTATCCTTGAAGTAGAAAGAAATGCTTACAATTATGACAGGGATGATATATTGACACCGCAGCCACACTCTCCTTCATTATTGAGTGATGCACTTTGCTCCAGTGCCTGCAAGCTGGCAAATGATGTAAATGCGGATGCACTTGTGGGCATGACGCAAAGCGGTTACACTGCGTTTATGCTTAGTAGTTACAGGCCTAAAGCACCACTGTTTATTTTTAGTAAAGAAAGAAGTTTGATCAACCAGTTAAGTTTAAGCTGGGGTGTAAGGGCTATTTATTATGCGGAAGAAGAAAGCCTTGACAATATCTTTTTTGACCAGTTGAATATTTTGAAAGAAAGAGGATTTATTAATCCGGGCAATATTGTGGTGAATACCGGCAGTACACCAATTGACAAACATTTGCCTACCAATATTATTAAAATAACTACGGTAGAATAAGTAAAGAAATCAGTTATAAAATATTAAAGCCTCCTTACAGGAGGCTTTAATATTTTACTTAAACTTGAGATTCATTGTAATGATATCTGAATTTAACAGCTAATTTCCTTTTGCGAAAATATTTTTCCCAATTGCTACTTTCCTTTTTGTGTATCCTCCTCACATTTGCACTTAATTAATTTTTAACCAACTAAGGAATTGTATACGATGAAATTTTGCCAAAAACAACTGCTATTAGCTGTATCCTTTGCAGCAACACTGACCAATATTACCCATGCACAACAAATTAAAAAACCTGCTGATACGCTTATCAGTAAATATTTGCCAGAGATAACAATTGTAGGTCGCAACAGCAAAAGCGATATTCAGCAATTGCCGCAAATTGTCGGCACCTCCATTTATGCCGGTAAGAAAAATACACTGATCGTAATGGACAACATCAATGGCAATGTGGTTACCAATAACATGCGCCAGGTGCTTGCCAAGGTGCCCGGCATACAAATCTGGGAAAGCGATGGCAGTGGTATCCAGATTGGTATTGCAGCAAGGGGCCTTAGCCCTAACAGGAGTTGGGAATTTAATGTAAGGCAAAATGGATATGATATTTCGGCCGATCCCTTTGGATACCCGGAAGCCTATTACAATCCGCAGTTACAGGCAGTGCAAAGAATTGAGATCATCCGTGGGCAAGGCTCGCTGCAATACGGCCCACAATTTGGTGGCATGGTAAATTATATTTTACGCAATGGCAGCGAAATCAATAAACCAGTTCAGTTTGAAACACAACAAACAGTGGGCAGTAATGGATTGTTTAATACCTATAATGCAATCGGTGGGAAATCAAAAAAATCTCATTACTATGTTTTCTTCGATCATCGTAACGCCGATGGCTACAGGCAAAACAGCCGCTACTATACCAACAGTGCTTTTGCAACCTATACTTATCAATTCACCAATAAATTAGCGGTAACGGCAGAGGTAATGCATTCACAACTAAGAAGCCAGCAGCCTGGTGGCCTTACCAATGACCAGTTTAAACAGGATATCAAACAAAGCTTCCGAAGCAGGAACTGGTTTGATATTAGATGGACCACCCTGGCATTGATCACCAAATATGAAATCAACAACAGCAGCAGGTTGAATGTAAAATTATTTTCCATACTGGGCAATAGAAACAGTGTTGGTTACATCAAAGCCATTACTACAAAAGATTCTATCAACCCTGCTACATTGGATTATAATAACCGTGCCCTGGACATAGATTATTACCGCAACAATGGACTGGAAGCCCGTTACCTGACCGATTATTATATTGGCAAAATGAACAGTACTTTTTCTGGTGGCATCCGGTTGTACACCGGGAGTACCCATCGCTTAAAGGATGGCATGGCCAGTACCGGCAGTGATTATACAGGAGAACTGGCAGTTGGCAACTGGCCAAAAGATATCACGTATAAATCTTTTAATGGTGCTGTCTTTGCAGAAAATATTTTCCGTTTCAATAAGTTGCTGATCATACCGGGCATACGCTATGAATATGTAGAAGGAAAAGCAAGTGGCCAAAACGGATACGATAATAACGGAGCAATAATTACTTTACAAAATCAAAAACGCAGCAGGGGATTTATCCTTGCAGGTATTGGTGCTGAGTATCATGTTACGGATAAAACAGAGTTATATGGCAACATTACACAGGCTTACCGCCCGATACAGTTTGGCGACCTTACTGCACCGCCAACTACCGATGTGGTTGACCCTAACTTGACAGATGCAAAAGGATACAACGTGGATGCAGGTTACAGGGGAAAAGTAAAAAGCTATTTGCTATTTGATATCAGTGGTTTTTGCCTGCAATACAATAACCGGGTGGGTTCTATTACACAACAACGGATTGATGGAAGTTTTTATAATTACCGCACCAATGTTGGCAGCAGTAAAAGCAACGGCATTGAAGCATTGGTTGAACTGAGTTTCACAAAAGCATTTGCCAAAGAAATTAAAACTACCGATCTGAGTGCGTTTGTATCTTACAGTTATACCAATGCAAAGTATAACAATTTGAAGGTGGTAACCAAAAGCGGTAACAACCTGGTAGAAACAAACCTGAAAAATAAAAAAATAGAAAATGCCCCCGAGAATATTGTACGCACTGGCGTTACCTACACTTATAAAGGACTAACAGTAACTACTCAAATCAGTTATGTGGGGGCTTCTTTTTCTGATGCCAACAATACAGTAACACCAACTGCCAATGAACAAACAGGTTTGATAACGGCTTATACTGTAGCAGATTTTACAGCCACTTACCGGTGGAATAAAAATTACAATATCAAAGCAGGCGTTAATAATATGCTGGATGAAAAATATTTTACCCGTCGGGGCGGTGGATATCCCGGCCCGGGGTTATTGCCTTCTGATGGTAGAAGTATTTTTGTTTCTTTCGGCGCCAGCTTTTAATTTCCAACAATATTTTACCTGATTTTAAAAAGGATAAATGCAAATGTATTTATCCTTTTTTTGTTGGTATCAACAGCAACGCTGTAAATAAAAGGCTTCTTCTTATCTTGTAAAAAAATTACCAATGGCAAACAATATAAAGTGCCCCAACTGCGGCAATGAATTTGATGTGGAGAATGTAATTGCTGCCGACCTGGAACAAAAATACCAGCAGCAGTATCAAACCAAATTGCAGCAATCATTAAACAGTATCGAAGAAGACAAGAAGAAACTGCTGGATAACCAGCAGAAATTTGAAGAAACAAAAAAAAGAGAGAATGAAATATTTGCCCAAAAAATTCAGCAGGAAAGGCAGAAGATAGAAAACGAACTGAAGGAGCAAATAACAAAAAGCACCGCTGCTGATTTTGAAAATAAAATTCGGATGCTGGAGGATAATAATAAAGACACGGAAGAAAAATTAATAACAGCAAGAAAAAAAGAACTGGAGTTTTTACAAAAAGAACAGGAGCTAAAAAACAAAGAAGCAGAAATGGAAATAACCCTGCAAAAAAAATTGCAGCAGGAAAGGGAAAGTTTATCCGAGCAAATACGCAAACAGGAAATTGAAAAAAACAACCTGAAAGAAACTGAATTCCAGATGAAATTAAAATCGCTGGAGATACAACTGGATGAACAAAAAAAATTAGCTGATGAAATGAAACGCAGGGCAGAACAGGGTAGTATGCAGCGGCAGGGAGAAGTGCAGGAACTGTTGCTGGAAGATATTTTGAAAGAAATTTTTCCGTTTGATGTAATTGAAGAAGTGGGAAAAGGAGTGGAAGGCGCCGACTGCATACAAATAGTACGCAACAACAGCGGTAAAGAATGTGGTAAAATTATTTATGAAAGCAAGCGTACCAAAACCTGGAGCAACAACTGGATTGACAAATTAAAAACAGACAAACGCAACCGTGGTGCCGATGTGGCCATCCTGGTAACACAGGTTTTTCCAAAAGACATGGATCGCTTTGGTGAAAAAGATGGAATATGGCTTTGCAATTTTACCGAAGTAAGCAGTGTGGCCTATTTGCTCCGCAACAGCATCATACAATTATACGATGCACAAAAAAGCCAGGAAAATAAAGGTGATAAAATGCAAATGCTGTATGATTACTTAACCGGCAACGAATTCAGGGGACAGATGGAAGCAATTGTAGAAGGCTTTGTGAGTATCAAAAATGGCATTGGCCGGGAGCGGCTTCAGATGGAAAAAATATGGAAGGAAAGAGAGAAACAATTGGAAAAAGTATTGCTGAGTACCAGTGGCCTGTACGGATCAGTGAAAGGTATTGCTGGTGCCGGTGTGGGTGATATTCCGCTGCTGGATGGAACGGACAGTGATAATTTGATTGACAATTAAGAGCAGGAAAAACTTGTACTACAGAATGTATATAAGTACTGTAATAAAAAAGGGACAGTTTTAAAACTGTCCCTTTTTTATATAATGTTGTAACCTAAATTATTTGTAAGAATAAGCTACCCCGTTTTTAATAGATTGTTTAACCCCATAACCATCTGCTTTATCAGAAGTCATTAAAACAAAAGGTGCTCCCATTTCAGCAGCAGCCTCTTTCATTCTCTTGGTTGCTTTTTTATCAGCAGATCCTGCAGTGTTATAGCTGATGAAGCCAGAAGTCTTGCCTCTTACTTCCTCGCCTTTCTTTAAGCCAATAACCTGTGCTTTGTCTGTAAGAACCTCTACTTTTTCCCAATCGTCTTTTCCACTAATGGCAATTTTTTCAGAGATATCTTCTTTACGGCCACTGGAACCGTAAGTAATTGTTGCTACCGCAAATTTTCCGATTGTTTGCTCGGCATCTTCTCCCGGATATTTGTAAGAGATCGTTTGTTCTCCTACTTTAATCACTTTCACATCCAATGTTTCTCCTGAATGTTTCAACATTTTATCATTTGTGCCCTGGGCAAAGGCTAAAACTGTAAAAAGGCCTGCAAAAACAGATAACAAAAATTTTTTCATAATGTAATTTTTTTACAAACATAAATCTTTAATAAATACAAAGTGCATCCAATTGTTTTTTTGACAAAAAAATTCTAAGCCTTATACCCACACTGCATTTCAATAAAACAAGTCGCTCTCGAAATCAGCCATTTACAGTAACTAACTCAGCACCCATGAAACAGCATTGCTATTAAAAAAAAGGAAGTGCACCATTAAGTGAACCGGTTGTTTTTTTACAATTGTACAATGAGCCAACCCGGTATTATCATTCAAAATAATTTTTTCAATATGCAGGTGCTCAATAAAATCAACTTCCCCATCGCCATACCATTTGTATAAAGATTCTTTAATGCTCCAGGCTGCAGTCAGCAGTTTGATGTACGAGGCTGGATTTTCAATCATCAATTCTCTAATTAAATGCTGTTCGTAAGCAGAAAGAAATTTATGTTTTACCCGTTCCACCTTATTGGTGATCAATTCCACATCTACCCCTACCCTGCTTTCTTTGCTCACCATCACGGCAGCATAATCGCCACAGTGGGAGATGCTGAAATGGTAGGCTTCATTTTCTAAAAATGGTTTCCGGGTATCAGCAATTTTAATCAGTTCATAAGGAAAATCGGGATACAACTCTTTTAATAAAAACCTGCCGGCAAGGTGCTGTAGCCTTTTATGCCAGTGCTTTATTTCACGCTGCACAGGAACTGTTGAAAGAAAAAACTCTTCGCTTTCTGTTATATGCCATACAGCTATTTTGGTTGTAGCGTTAATATTTTGTTGATAAACCAATGGCATAAATCAAGTTTAGATTTTTGATTGCAGATTTTTGATTGAATATTTGCGAATCGGTTATTTTTTATGCAAAATAACCAATCAGCAGATAAATCAATTAATAATGATATTAAGTGACACAAGAATTTTAGAAGAAATTGCAAATGGTACCATCAAAATTGTACCCTACGATCGGG
>JANLQY010000016.1:0-2990 GCA_031368105.1 Chitinophagaceae bacterium | reverse complement strand
ACCATTTACCAATATCCTGTTGCGGTTGATCCATCCTTTTTTAGAGAATTGTATATTATCGTACAATACAAATTCATCCACTGCATTCATCAATTGAAAGTACCCGATGTAAGGTAAAAGATAAGGTTGCATGATGGCTACTTTCATACTGATAACTTGTATATGCCGCCGCTTTTACCAGGCTGCTTAAAGGTTGGCAAATGTAAATACAAAAAAAATGCCTTTATAAAATTAATAGTTTGATTTTATAAATGCTTTCGGCAACCCTGTTAGTCTCCTTTATAATTCTTCCAATTTAAACAAGCTTAAGTAAGTTTGCAGCAAATTTGTAAATGGATAACCCGGTAATTAGTGTTTGTATTATTTGTTACAACCAGGCTGCTTATATAAAGCAGGCGGTGGACAGTGTGATACAACAGCGGGTTAACTATTCTATTGAAATTATTATTGCCGATGATTTCAGCACGGATGGCACCAGGGAAATAGTGTTGGATTATGCAGCCCGTTATCCAGCTTTAATAAGGGTTTTGGACAGAAAAGAAAATGCAGGCCCTGCAAAAAATTTTATAGAATTAATTTATTCAGCCAGCGGAAAATATATTGCTTACCTGGAAGGCGACGATTACTGGACGGAGAATACCAAATTGCAGCAACAGGTTGATTTTTTAGAACAGCATCCTGATTTTGTTATTTGCTTTACTGATGCGTTGGAAATTTTTTCAGAAGATATAAATGATTCCCGGAATTATCTTAGCGGTGGTTCGGGGAAAATGACGGAAACAACTATCAATGAACTGATCTTCCGGAATTATATTCAAACCTGTACGGTGGTTTTTAAAAATAAACTCTTTAATAAATTCCCCGATTGGTATGCACAATTAAAAATGGGCGACTGGCCATTGCATTTATTGAATGCAGCCCATGGCAAAATAAAATACCTTTCTTTTCCTGCTGCAGTGCACCGCAATCATTCTTCCGGTGTGTGGAGTTCCCTGCATGTGTTGGGCAGGATCAATAATACTTTACATGCGTATGATGTACTGGCTGCCAACACTGATTTTTATCAACTTGGTAATTTTAAAAGATCAAAGAGCAATCTTTATTTATCGTCAGTAAAATATTATTTAAAAGAAAAAAAAATAATAAAAGCAGCACTCAATTTTTTAAAAGGAGTCTTAATTTATCCCAAACATTTGTTCAACAGAAAGCAACCAGTATAATTATGCAGGCAAATTATTTTTTTAGAAAGCTGATCAATAAATTTTCATTGTTGCCAAAGAAAAAGCAGTGTAATATTTGTGGTGGCAAAGTATATGATTACTTACCATTGCCAGATCATTACCAAAAAAATTTTGTGAAATATGGCTTTCCTTACACACAGAAAGGAGCCTTTGAAACGATTGACACGGATCATTTTTTTTGCCCGGATTGCTACAGTATGGACAGGGAAAGACTGTATGCCTGGTATCTTAAAAATAATATAAGGCTTAGCGAAAGCCAGTCTATGCTTGATTTTGCGCCATCCGCTTCACTCAGCAAATGGATAAAGAAAAACTATTCCTGCAGGTATGTTACCGCTGATCTTTTTATGGAATCGGTGGATGTAAAAACAGATATTGAGGATATGACAATTTTTGAATCCAACAGTTTTGATTTTGCTATCTGTTCTCATGTAATGGAGCATGTGTCAAGTGATGTAAAAGCAATGAGTGAACTTTTCAGGGTACTTAAACCTGAGGGAAAAGCAATCATCATGACACCCATTTTAAAAAACTTTGATGGAGTGGATGAAGATCCTTCCTGTACGGACGTGGCAGAACGCTGGCGCAGGTTTGGCCAGGATGATCATATCCGTTTGTATTCACAAAAAGTGTTTACAGAAAGATTAAAACAAAGTGGATTTGATGTAGAAATGATAACTGCCAGCCAAATTGCACAGGAGGACTTAAATATTTTTGGGATTCCCAAAAATGCTGTTCTTTACATTGCCAATAAATAATAGCTTAAGTTTATTTACGGCAGTTATTGAAATTGCTGTATTATTTTAGTGTTGAACCTTTTTAAGTTCATTTTTTAACTCAATGATTTCTAATTGCAATTTTTCAATTGCTGATTGCATTGCATCCAATTGAACACTGTTTCCAGATGCCATCATCCTTGGAGGAGCAACTGTACTTCTATACACATTGCCGGCATCATCAATTAATAAATAATTTCCTGTTCCGTTGGCAAGATTTTGAAAACGAACAGAAGCTGTGGTATGTAACTGCGCTGTTGGATTACTAATACCAAGGCCCACAAAGCCTTTTGAAGTGATCCTCATTTTTTCCTGTTGTTGCAGGTTACCGATTTGCCCATTTGCCGCCACTTCAAAACTTAGGAAACCATTTTCATTGTTTGCTGCACTGGATTCAATTCCCCCATTTAATCTTGCATACGTTTTTTTACCACCGCTATTGTTATTCATCGCAAAGTCCATTGCTGCAGCCCAGCCAGCAGTATTCCCAAATCTTGTTATTTTTAAACCTGGACCATCAAAACCAAGATTAGCCGATGGTGATAGTATCTCTACTGTGGGTACTTCAATAGAGGTACTTATTTCATTAGCTGAATAAACTAATAACCTGTCAATATTAGATGTTCTTAATTTTAAAAGTTCATTGTTTGTAGAACCAATAAACTGACCGGCAGTTACATTATTTCCATTAGTTGCCCAACCGCTATTTGTGCTAGCTATTGTTGTTGCATCCCTCCAGTATAATAATCCGTTATTGTCCTGAACCAATACTTTATTGTAAGTATTATTATTTGTAATGCCGCTGAATAAAACACTTCCTGTGGTATGTAACTGAGCTAAAGGAACACTAGTGCCAATACCCACAAAGCCTTTAGAAGTAATCCTCATTTTTTCCTGTTGCTGAAGGTTACCGATTTGCCCATTTGCAGCAACTTCAAAACTAAAGAAACCATTTTCATTGTTTGCTGCACTG
>JANLQY010000004.1:0-13026 GCA_031368105.1 Chitinophagaceae bacterium | reverse complement strand
TCCAATTGATGCAGCTTCCTCATTGGCAATAACAATTTCTACTGATTTGCTTACTCCTGGCTTTGATAAATTCCAAATTAAAAAACCAATTGGATACTTTCCTTTAACGCCGTGAAAGGTTGTTGACTTAAACGAAAATCCTTTCTCGTATTTGTAGTTGAAAAATTTATCCCGGTATTCAATGCTGTCAGGTGCATTTAGATATTTTAATTTTGAGAACATTCCCAAGTATGTGTTTTTGGGTAATTCGTGAACAATACGAAACATAAACTGGGCAAACAACTCTCTTTTAACGTGCCCTGCATCTTCATTGTCCATTGCAATTTCAACCTTTGTTTTGCTAACTCCTTTTTTAGATTCCCCTTTTGCACCGCCAACTTGTGCAGTTGCAAAAGGTGGATTGATGAAAACTATCCAGGTTATAGTTAGGTCTGCTAATTCGTCTCTTAGTTTCTTAGGAAGTTTCCAGTTGGGTTCAAAGGGCAAACTTGCTTTATTAAAAATGTATTCAACGTCATCATTCAGATAGTCGTACTGGAAGCAAGTTGCATTTGGAAAAACCTTTTTCAAATGGTCGGCTTCACTTGCATGAAGTGTTGATATATACAAGTATTTGTAGGCTTCTGCTGGTAAATGGTATTCAAGATTGCCAGTTCCTGCTGCCATATCCCAAATTCTAAACTTACCAGATTTATACCATTTTTTGCCAAGCACTTCGCCTAAATAGTGAACAGCTTTTTGCCCAAATCGCAATGGTGTATAAAACTCGCCTTCAAACCTTCTTTGGCTTTCGTCTGTTAATCTGTCAAGTTTGGCATGAATACCATTTATTGTTTCGGCATTTTCTACATAGTTGTAAACACTCCAAAAATAATCGTAGTCCTTCATCAGGACTTTTTGAGTTTTAGAGTTTTTATCTTCAAAGGTGAAAACTACACGGCTGTTATCTTTGTCAATAATTACTCTGTCACGTTGAATATTGGCAAGAAAGTAAAATGAAGGTTTGTACCCGTTAACGATGTAAGGACCAATTACACTTTTCCAATGGTCAAAAACTGCTTCAAAATTTTCTTCATTGATTACTTTTTTGTCACCAAAATCTAAAATTAATTGCGGATTTAAAGCATTTTCAAGGTTCTTTTTGAATGCGGCATGGTCTCCTTTTTGAGTTACTTTGTAAACGTGAAGTTTACTTGTCTCTGGTTCTTTTACTAAATGGTCAATTAATTTTGGATCGGGTTTACTTGGTGGTCTTTCCCAATCGTAAGTGTCATTTGAATAATAAGTTGACCACTTGCCTGTTTCGGTTATTGAGGCTTCATTTTTGTCAGCAAGGCAGATAAAAAATGGAATAGCTTGTCCAACAGCAACATATTTTAAACGCCTGATGTAATAAAGTGATTGAGCAAGAATTGTCGCAAGGGCTTTTAGGTTATGGAAATTCTTGTCGGTCTTGAACTCAAAAAATACTTGTGGGGTATATAGGTCGTGATGGTGTGAGGTGTCATACTTTATTTTAAAATAGCTTGCATATGTTGCTTTTACTACTTCCTCTTGTGTCGCCTTGTCCAGCCTGTTTTTAAAATCGTCAAATGTCATAGTCTGTCTTTATGTTGTCGTTCAGTAGGGTGCGTCATAATATTGCCACTAACTCAAATATATACGAAAGTTTATTCTAAAATTAATACACACATCAAAGCCGAAAACGATTCTATCAATCTATTGTGCCGATAAAAGTTGCCCAATGGTATGCCGTACAAGTGAGTGACACAAGCATGTTGCCATGAAAAAATACTGCCGGTTACAAAATATTTTTACCCTTTCAGTTCCAGCACATTGTTGGGCTGGCTAATGTGGGTCAGTCGTTTGCCGTGGGTGCTTCTTCATTCGTTTGTAAGCACTGCCCCGTCTTTTTTATTTGTTATTTTAAAACTATGAACTCATTTATCCTGCAAGTATTTTTTATTCAGCTCATCATACAATTTCAGCAAATCATTGGATTTTCCTTTCCAGTCAAAAATAGATTCCCAGGTACTTAAGGGTTCCCAAATGCAGGTGCCTTTTCCTTTTCCATTGGGCAAATCAAACACAATTTTATTTACTTCTTCTTTGCGTTGTGAATATTCTACTACGATCAAATCTTTTCCATAGCGCCTCAACAGATCATTCAAATTATCACGAAGATCATCGAGTGTGCCATGCCATTTTGGATAATAAGATAAACCGATCACATCAAAATGAACGCCACGGGCCAGGATATTATCAATAAAAAAAACGGATTCATCATTTTGTCCGCCGAGTGCCACATGCAGCATGATAACTATCGTTGGGTCAACTGATTTTACTGCAGCTATACCTGCGCTGAGTAATTGTGCAAGGTTGTCCACACTGCTTATATTTCCTTCGGGCCACACAATGCCATGATTGATTTCATTGCCCACCTGCACCATATCAGGAGGTGTACCCTGGTTTTTTAATGCTGCCATCACCTGCTTTGTATAATCATACAGTGCCTGTTTTAATTGGATAAAATCAAGGTGCTTCCATGCTGCCGGTTTGTATTGTTTTCCGGGATCTGCCCAATAATCGCTATAATGAAAATCCAGCAATAGTTTCATGCCTGCAGCTTTTACTCTTTTTGCCATTTGCAAAGTGTGGGGCAAATCGCAAAAGCCTTTGCCGGGAGAATAACCACTGTCTGTTGCAGGGTCATTAAAAATCCGCAACCTTACATAATTAAATCCATGATCTTTTAAACTTTGTATGGCATCTTTCTCAACACCGTTTTCAGAAAATTTAATTCCTTTATCTTCCAGCTCCGGCAAAAAAGAAATGTCGGCACCCAACATTTTAGTTGTTTCTCTTGCCTTGCCAGCTTCTATATTTAATTGGTATTTTTTATCGATATGGATACTTGAAACACTTGCCGGCGAAACTGTTATAATATCTGTGGAGCCCGTCCATAAACCTGCTGCTTTTGCTTCAAATTTTATTATGCCCGGATTTTTACCAGACTGAATAATTACCTGGCACTTACCATTGAAGGCGCTGCGTTGCCATGCACCGGCCGTACATTGATCAGGCTCATGACTGCTGGGATCGCCATTGCCCACACCAATTATTTTTGCATCACCGGTAATAAAAAATTTGACCATGTTATCAGCCTCCGGAACTTCACGGCCATCCCTGTCAATCAACGATACATTGATTACTGTAGCATCTTGTCCATCTGCCAGCATGGTTGTTTTATAAGGTGTCAGCACTACTTCGGCAGCCTGCCCGGTGGTTTCAACTTTGGCAGTTAATCTTTTTCCTTTTTTAAATGCAATGGCTTCCAGTTTTCCCGGAGCATAATTTACACTCCATTGCAGGTGGCCATTACGGGGCATTATTTTTTTGCCCAAACTTTTTCCATTCAAAAATAATTCCACATCATCTGCATTTGAATTTACCCATACATCAATTGGCTGGCCTTGTTTGCCCTGCCAATTCCAATGCGGTGAAATGTGCAATACATCTTTATCAGTCCACCAACTTTGGTAATAGTAATAAATATTTTTGGGAAAGCCACATACATCCATGATGCCAAAATGAGAGTTGATATTGGGCCATTGATAAGGTGTTGGTTCACCACGGTAATCAAAGCCTGTCCACACAAAACCACCGAGCCAGTAATTATTTTCTGCTGCCGGTTTCCACCACTCTTCTGCCCTGCTGGCCCACCAGGGTGCAGTAATGTCTTGGTCGGGCACATAAGCCCGGATGGTATCTTTTTCATAAATGCCACGGGTGGTAACAGTGCTTCCCATCTCGGTGCCAATGATGGGTTGGCTGGGATGGTGTCGGTGATAATCGGCCACTGCAAACTGGCGGTAATTAAAGCCACGGACAGGGATCACTTCATTCACGCCGTTAAATTCATTGCCCATATCTGCAGCATAAGTACTGGTACGGGTGGGGTCTAATTCTTTTTGTTTGACCAGCAATGTTTGTGCAATGCGTTTACCATTACTGTTAGTTTGTATCCAGCCTTCTTCATTGCCAATAGACCATAAAAAAATAGCTGGATGATTTCTGTCACGGCGAATCAATCTTTCAAACTGATTCATGTATTCCGTGCTGCTGTTGAGCAAACGCTGTTCGTCTAAAACCAGCATACCCAGGCTGTCGCAGGCATCCAGCAATTCCGGTGTGGGAGCATGGTGGCTGGTACGGTAAGCATTGGCACCCATATCTTT
The DNA here is from genome assembly GCA_031368105.1 of Chitinophagaceae bacterium. Lineage (GTDB taxonomy): Bacteria > Bacteroidota > Bacteroidia > Chitinophagales > Chitinophagaceae > Ferruginibacter. Next base: position 8,788 of record JANLQY010000004.1, on the reverse strand, counting down.
TAATAACCGGATGCGGTAGTATTGTAAATAATCCGGCAATGCACTGCCCAGGCCAGCATGATCCTGGTGATTGTTGGTGCCTTGAATTTTAATATGTTTTCCATTTAAAAAAACACCGTCCGGTTTTATTTCAATGGTACGGATTCCGAAGCGTTGCTGCAGGCTGTCCACCACTTTTCCATTTTGTTTCACTACAGAAACTACCCTGTACAGGTAAGGATTTTCGAGAGACCAAAGTGTAGCTCCGGCTATTGCCATACTATATTTTACAGTTATTGTTCCATTTGGATTTAAAGAAATCTTTTGTTCTTTGGCCTGCACTAATTTTTTTCCATTGCGGTCGGTTATGTAAGATTGAACGGAACAATCTTCTTTCAAAAAACTCTTGTTTTCAACAGCTGTTTCTACTGTAATTGCTGACACAGCTTTATCTGTATTTGAATAAATAAAAATTCCATCCTGCTCAATGTGTACATTATTGGATTGCTTGAGCCATACATGCCTGTAGATGCCTGTACCTTCATAAAACCAACCTTCGTATTGTGTGGCATCAACACGGACAACAACTACATTTTCCTTTTCAAAATGGATGAAGTCAGTGATGTCGTACCCAACACCTACATAACCACTTTTATTATTACCAACATAAAAACCATTTATCCAAATTTCTGCATCCCTGAAAATACCATCAAACTGCAATTGAAAACGCTGGCCAGAATCTGCCCTTGCTGCAGTAAAATGTTTGCGGTACCAGCCGATACTTGTTTCAGGATACAAGCCACCAACAGGTTTATAGCCATGCGACTGCACATCAAAATTGGGAGAATTTACAAAAGGCAATTCAACAGCCCAGTCGTGTGGAAGGTTCAACTGGCGCCACTCTCCATCACTGAATTTAGGATCAATCGCTGTGTTGGGTGCCGCCCCTGATTTTGAAAAAATAGTTGCAATGCTGTAATTAAAATCTTTGGCCGGATCAGCTGCATTGCCAAAATGAAATTTCCAGCCTTCATCAAAGTTGATGCGTTGCTGTGCTGAAATTGTTTGAGAAAAAATGACAGCACAAAATAATATTGCGGTACATTTTGAAAAAAAAGAAAGTTTATTTGTTTGCATGATGGCAGCCTTTATTATTAGTTAGCGTTGTTTATTTTCTGTTACAAAAATAAAATCAAAGTTAAGCAGCATCAAGCTAATTATCAGTCAGGCTTTACATCATACAGCACTTTAATTAAATTATTTTCCCCGAGGACGGTTTCCAGCGAAAAAGATTTTCTTTTCTTTCCGTCGATGATTTCAATGATGGAGGTATTGGGGGGGATGGAACCAAGATTGTCTGCTGAAAAAGTAATGGTATTGGGACCCGGCTTTAATTTTACTGTAATGAACTGCGGCCGTATCTTGACCGGGAATCCTTTTGCAACCCAGTTTCCATTAAGATTGATAGAAACGCTGTCTCCATCTTCTACCGCATCATCCCAGATGGCTAAAGTTAATTGTTGGGAGTTGGAAACAATGCCTCCCATCAGCCGCTCATTGTTCTGTAATTTTTTTTCACCTTGCCCGTAAGGATTGTATTCTTTAAAACTGATGTCTTTTTCTTTATCATGTTCGCAATAAAGTTTTGTAACAATAAAAGATGCAGCACTATCGCCCCGGTTGGCAAAATCAAGCGTAAACTTTTTATTGCCAAATTCAAGATTCAGTTTGCCTCTGTTGGGAAGTTCATTGGCAAAATTATCGGCAAAAAATACCAGCAGATTTAGGCCGGTATCCAGCAAAATATCTTCTGCATGTGGTTTTTTATTCAGCACAATCCTGTCAACAATCATCCGGCCATTCAATGTTACAGAAACAACATCATTTTTTTTATTGTCGGATAAATGCAGGTTGCCATCCTGTGTTTTTAAATAGATGGTATCCAGCAGGCCAAAATAAGCAGGCGATATGGCAGGGCTTACAATGCGTTCGCTGTAGGCATCACTCCATTGGGTGGCATTAATTTTTGTAAATTTTATTTCGGCTTCTTTCAAAAAATTAATGAGGGTTACTGCTGTTAATTTATTTATCTTATTAAGTCGAATGGTATCTGCCGCCGGAACAGGCATTGGCTTTGACTGAAGGCGGCTAATGGTCAATGTTGGTATGCCTTTCAAATCCCTGCTGTAATCAAAAATGCCATTCAAAAAGATAGTGGCGCTGCCCAGGCTAAAAGGTTTTTCTACCCTGGGATATTTGTTTTTGCTGATGCCTATTTCACGGCTGTTTTTTTTCACAAGCAGTAATTCATACACTGCTGTAAAGCTGTCGCATTGCAGGGTTAATTTAGCCGGATAAAGAATATTTTCATCTGCAGCGGCTATTTGCAATTCAAGATGAATGGAAGGGCTCCCACTTTTTGGAAAATATTCCATCTGCCAGGTACCCGGATAATTGTCGGACTGAGCCAATAAAGAAGCTGTGGTAATCAACAGACAAAAAAATAGTATCAGCGTTTTCCTGTTCATGTAAGCGTAGTGGCGGTAAGCCGGTAATTTTTTGTGCAAACTATGAAAACTTTTCAGCACCTGAACCAAACTGTTGTTTGTGTTTAGTTAAAAACATTTTACTCAATGAAAGATAGATTATAAGTTTTGCTGCCCCCTCTTACACAAAAGGCTGCAAATAAAATATTAACCGGGGATGTTTTTAAACAAAGTAATTTTATGAAACATTAAAATATCTTTTATGGAACACACAAAACGTTTGGAAGAATTAAATAAAGAAGCGCTTGAAAAACTGGAAGAATACATGAAGGCAAAAGGAGAAGCTGCCGCTGAACACCAGGAAACGATTGGAACTGCAAAAGATAAATGGCAGGCTGCCTGGAATGATTTTTTAAAAACGCTGCTGGTGCTGGAAAAACTGGAAATCTGATTTTTTGTATCGTATCTTTTTTACCACAATATTTTTATGATTGCACTAATCCTGTGTGCAAGTCCTTTTTTAATGATACTATTTTCCTGTATGATGCTCCACTCCCCTGCAGACCTTGGTTATTTGCCAAAGCGGATAATTTCGCTTGTTCCTTCACAAACTGAATTGTTGTTTCACCTGGGGCTTGATAAGGCTGTAGTGGGCATCACAAAATTTTGTGTACATCCTGGAGAATGGAAAACAGGTAAAACAATTATTGGCGGCACAAAAAATATCAACCTGCAAAAAATAAAACAACTGCAGCCAGATTTAATTATTGCCAACAAAGAAGAAAATGTAAAAGAACAGGTGGAAGCACTTGCTGAAGATTATGCTGTATGGGTTTCTGATATTGCAGTTTTAGATGATGCACTGCAAATGATAAAAGATGTTGGCCAGCTTACTAACACTTCAGTAAAAGCGGATGAATTGATCTATAAGACAAAAGAGAATTTCAACAATCTTCATTTACCTGCAAAAAAAATAAAGACAGCTTACCTCATCTGGCGCAATCCTTACATGACTGTTGGTGGCGATACTTTTATTCATGATATGCTGCAAAGATGCGGTGTTGAAAATATCTTTGCTGCAGTAAACCGTTATCCTGCAATTGATGTACAGGAACTAAAAGAAAAAGGTTGTGAATTGCTCCTGCTTTCTTCGGAGCCCTACCCTTTTAAACAAAAGCATATTGATGAACTGCAATCGCATTTACCAGGCACAAAAATCATTTTAGCAGATGGAGAAATGTTTAGCTGGTACGGCAGCAGGCTTTTGCATGCACCCGGTTATTTCAATTCTATTTTCAACCAACCCAGCTTAAGCTGATTTAGCTTTTAAAAGTAACTATTATCTATAACTATTGCACAGGGTAAATAACATTTTTAAAAAACCCAAATTCACTTATTTTTGCAAAAAACAACTACACCATGGGTAAATACAAAGCCGGCGTTTTATTTGGCAAAGAATTAGAAGCTCTTTACAATGACGCAAAAGATAATCAATTTGCACTGCCAGCAATAAACTGCATCGGTACCAATACCATTAATGCTACTTTGGAAACAGCAGCCAAAGTAAATTCACCTGTTATTATACAGTTCAGCAATGGCGGAGCACAGTTCATTGCAGGTAAAGGAATGCCGAATGATAACCTGCAGGCAAATATTGCCGGTGGTATTTCCGGAGCTTTGCACATTCATAATGTAGCTAAATATTATGGCGTGCCCGTAGTGCTGCATACCGATCATGCTGCTAAAAAATGGTTACCATGGATTAGCGGACTTATTGATGCAGGCGAACAGTTTTATAAAGAAAAAGGACAGCCTTTATTCAGCAGCCACATGCTTGATTTGAGTGAAGAGCCAATTGAAGAAAACATTCATACTTCGGTAGAATTTTACAAACGCATGGCTCCATTGGGCATGAGTATAGAAATTGAATTGGGTGTTACCGGGGGTGAAGAAGATGGTGTTGATAACAGCGATGTAGACAACGAAAAACTGTACACCCAACCTGCACATGTTGCATATTCCTATACAGAATTAAGTAAGGTGGGTAATTTATTTACCATTGCAGCGGCATTTGGTAATGTACATGGGGTGTATAAATCCGGCAACGTACAATTGACCCCAATCATTTTGCATAACAGCCAGGTGTATATTGAAAAAGAATTGAAGACCGGGCCAAAGCCTGTGTACTTTGTATTCCACGGTGGCAGCGGTTCTCCGCAAAACCAGATAAGGGAAGCTATTGGCTATGGCGCTATTAAAATGAATATTGATACCGATCTGCAATGGGCATTCTGGGAAGGTGTGCTGAATAACTATAAAAAATATGAAGGCTACCTGCAGGGGCAATTGGGTAATCCCGATGGAGCAGACAGTCCCAATAAAAAACACTACGATCCAAGAGTATGGCTGCGTAAAGGTGAAGAAGCGTTGATTAAAAGATTGGAAGTAGCTTTTGACGATTTGAATTGCATCAACAGGAATGCATAGCCCAAAATAAATCAGGTGTACCCTTTTGATTATTATTGTATTGATTTATTAATCAATACCCTTCTCAAAAGCCATCATTAAAAAAAGTTATTTGGATATGGACAAAAAGATAACGGTTGCCAAAGATGAAGATTTTGAAGCCCTGCTGGGTGGTGAAGAAAGTGCAGGATCAGGAACTGTATTAAGGGCTGCCAGCGGTTCAGGATGGTTTAAACGAAAGAAAAAAGGTATCCTTACCGAGACAAAAGACAAGGCAGATGCTCCGGAAGGATTATGGAGCAAATGCCCCAATTGCAAATACACCTGCACCATTTCTGAATTAAAAGAAAATTTATCTGTCTGCCCCAAGTGCAGCTATCATCACCGGATTGGCAGCGATGAATATTTTGAAATTTTATTTGATGAAGGAACAGGCAAAGAGCTGTTTGCTAACGTAGTATCAAAAGATTATCTCGGCTTTGTTGACCTGAAACCTTATGGCAAAAGGCTGGAAGAAACCTACGCCAAAACTGACATTCATGATTCCATCACGGTGGCACATGGAAATGTAAATGATCATGAGCTGGTAGTGGCCTGTATGGATTTTGAATTTATCGGCGGCAGCCTGGGCAGTGTAATGGGAGAAAAAATAAGCAGGGCATGTGATTACTGCATCCAAAACAAAATACCTTTTATGATCATCAACAAAAGCGGTGGGGCAAGGATGATGGAGAGTGCCTTTTCACTGATGCAGTTGGCCAAGACATCTGGTAAATTATCTCAATTGTCGGATGCTAAAATTCCTTACATATCACTTTGTACTGATCCAACTTTTGGCGGCACCACTGCTTCCTTTGCTATGTTAGGTGATATTATCTGCGGCGAACCGGGGGCATTGATTGGCTTTGCCGGCCCAAGGGTAATTAAAGAAACCATTAAAAGGGATTTGCCAGAAGGTTTTCAACGCAGTGAGTTTTTGCTGGAGCATGGATTTTTGGATTTTATTGTTTCAAGAAAAGCTTTGAAAGAAAAACTCAGCGGACTGTTGCTGCTGTTTAAAAATTAAAATCATCGCAACTATTTATAACAGCAGTTATCGTATAAATGATACTGCTGTTTTTTATTTTTACTAAATGGAAATCAGTAACCGCAAGGCATACCACGAATTTTTTTTTGAGGCAAAATATATTGCAGGGCTTGTGCTGGCCGGTACTGAGATAAAAAGTTTACGGGCAGGCAAAGCAAGTTTTAATGACAGCTACTGCTACTTTGATAAAGGCGAATTGTTTGTAAAAAGCCTCCACATTTCAGAATACAGTTATGGCACTTACAACAATCATGAACCCATGCAGGAGCGTAAATTATTACTCAACAAAAGGGAATTGCGTAAGCTGGAAACAAAGACAAAAGAGAAGGGTTATTCCATCATCCCACTAAAAATATTTTTGACAGATAAAGGTTTTTTTAAAATGGAAATTGGCCTGGGCAAAGGAAAAAAGATCTACGATAAAAGAGAAACCATCAAAGAAAGGGATACCGACAGGGATATTAAAAGAAAATATGGCATTTAATACATTCTTCAACAGTTTTTAATAAAACATTCAAAGGCTGTATCTTTACAGGCGAGAATAGAATATTCCGAATTTTACAAACAACTTTTATTTATAAATAGATGGAGACAAAGCATAAACGAATTGAGGTGATGCGTTTTCTTGCACAGAAAATTGAAACTATCATTGCAGATTATTTAAAAAATATTGATACCAACTGGCAGCCGGCAGACCTGTTGCCAGACAGCAGCAGCGAAAATTTCCAGGTGGATATTAAAGAACTGCAATCACAGTGTAAAGAACTGCCGTACGATTATTTGGCAGTGCTGATTGGAGATGTTATTACAGAAGAAGCTTTGCCAACTTATCAAAGCTGGCTGCTGGATGTGGATGGCATCAGCCAACTGGAACCACAGGGCTGGAGCAAATGGATAAGGATGTGGAGCGCCGAAGAAAACAGGCATGGCGACCTGCTGAACAAATACCTGTACCTCTGCGGCAGGGTAAACATGAAGCAAATGGAAACCAGTACGCAATATTTAATTGCGGATGGTTTTGATATTGGCACCGGGCAAGATCCTTATAAAAACTTTATCTATACTTCTTTCCAGGAGCTGGCTACTAATATTTCTCACCGCCGCACTGCCACTTTGGCCAAACAGTTTGGCAATGATAAGCTGGCAAAAATTTGTGGTGTGATTGCAGCTGATGAAGCCCGCCATGCTGCTGCTTATAAAAGTTTTGTTGGTAAAATTTTTGACATTGATGCCAGCGAAATGATGAAAGCATTTGAATACATGATGCGTAAAAAAATTGTGATGCCGGCGCATTTTCTGCGGCAGGCAGGCGAACAGATTGGCGCTACCTTTTCTCATTTTAGTGATGCTGCACAGCGCTTGGGTGTATATACCAGCCAGGACTATACCAATATTTTAGAATCGCTGATAACAGAATGGAATATTGCCGGCATACCCGGCCTGAATGAAGGCGGAGAGAAAGCAAGGGATTATTTAATGGCACTCCCGGAAAGGTTTAGAAGAATTGCAGGCCGCAGCCAAAAAGCTCCTTTGGAATACCAGTTTAACTGGATTAAATAAGAAGGAAATAGGGATTGATAGCAGTGTGTAATAAGCTTTTAAAACAGTTTTTTGCTGTGGTAAAAAAAAACAGCTTGTATCAACCGAATTATTGTTCAGCTAAACCTTAAAAAATATCAAAATTTATTTGTTTTTTTACACAGTTCATGTTGTAGGCAGTGCTGGTTGCTTGCTGTAAAAATTCAAATTGTCAAGATTTTTGCTTTATAAAAGTTATGAAGTCAAAGGCTTTTCTTATTTTTTTTGATGGAAGTTCTGGAGATGTTTCTCTGTATAATGGAACTTTAATAGTGTCTATTTTGGCGTTATAGCCGCAATAATAATGAATGAATGTGTCTAACGAATTGTTGCCGATAAAATAGAAATAATTTTCTTTTTCTTGCAGGGAATTGCCTTCAATATTTAGATTCATTACTAATTGGTAAGAACTGTCATTTTTCATAACAGGAGCCTTGCCCAAAATGTAATGTTTACGACTCCATGTATTTTCCACCCAAGCATTCTTTACCTGAAATTTCAACTTCTTAGTAAGGGTGAAAATTTGTTTATCAACAACAACTTCAAATTGAAATACTCCATGTTCTTTTGATTGGTCTATAGTTTCGCAATAACCCATTGTGGGTGTCCCTTTCGTATTTGGTTCGCTGTCGCACCTTACTAAAAATAAACTTAGTAACAAGAATATTGTCAATATTACATAACTCGTTTTTTGCATTTTAAAGCTAATCTCTCTTATTTAAAACGGTGTGATTTAGCATTGCCTACAACTCGTAAATATACGCAAGTCAATTTCCTCAAAATCAAACTTGCGCTTTTTCAATTGTTATTTTGCAACAATACAAAAAACGAAAGTTTTTAAGAGGGTTTTTTTTGCATTAGTTTATCCTTTAGGCATTCTATTTTGCTGGTATTTCTCTGCCTTAGCTGCAGGGATTGGTTCTTCAATATTAAATAACCCATTGTTTATCATACTACGGCTCATTACCTATTGTACAATACGGTTTTTCTTATCATACTATGGCTCATTTCCTATTGTACAATGAGGTTTTTCTTATCATACTACGGCTCATTTCCTATTGTACAATGAGGTTTTTCTCATCATACTACGGCTCATTTCCTATTGTACAATGCGGTTTTTCTTATCATACTATGGCTCATTTCCTATTGTACAATGCGGTTTTTCTTATCATACTATGGCTCATTTCCTATT
>JANLQY010000162.1:0-1632 GCA_031368105.1 Chitinophagaceae bacterium | reverse complement strand
ATTGGTGTGGTGGAAGGGATTGTAGGTATTGTGGATTGGGATGTAACTATTGAAGGTTTTGCAAACCATGCTGGCACTACACCCATGAACATGCGGCAGGATGCATTGCTGGCAGCAGCAAAACTAATCATTGCCGTACATGAAGTCATCAACAGTGTTGACGGAAGACAAGTAGGTAACGTTGGTAAAATAGCTGCATTCCCGGGAGCTCTCAATGTTGTTCCCGGTAAAGTAACATTGGGTTTGGAGATACGGGATTTATCAGCAGAAAAAATTGAAATGCTGTTTCGTGAAATTGAGAAACGGGCAATAGCCATCGCCATATCATCAAAAACAACAATCAGTTTTACCAGGCATGATAATGTGCCGCACCCTGCATTAACTGATAAGCCGCTTCAGCAAAAAATTGCTGCTTCGGCAAAAGAACTAAATTTTACTTTTAAATTTATGCAAAGCGGTGCTGGTCATGATGCACAGGATATGGCATTGATTGCACCTGTGGCCATGATCTTTGTTCCCAGCAAAGGTGGTATCAGCCATTCGCCCAAAGAATTTACAAATGCAATTGATATGGCTAATGGTGCTAATGTTTTATTACAAACCATTTTAAAATTAGATAAAGAATAAAAATACTTCTTATTGTTTCATCATTTCAGGAAGGGAAACAAGGATTTGTACAAAGAATGGAAACGGTGGTTTTAGTAAGAAGTAAGAAAATATGGAAAATTAAAACCAGCAAACATGGTAAATGAAAAAACAGGCGAAGGATTAAAAAGAGTTGTAGGCATACCGGGACTTGCATTGGCTATTATTAACGGAGTAATTGGTGCTGGCATATTTGCACTACCGGCAATTGTTGGTACTGCATTAGGTGCATTTGCTGTATTCGGTTATATATTCTGTGGCATTATGCTGGCTGCCATCATGCTTTGTTATGCCGAAATAGGAAGTCGGGTTACTACCAGCGGAGGTTCCTATGCTTATGTAGAAACTGCATTCGGCAACTTTCCCGGTTACATCGTTAATTGGCTATACTTTTTTGGCTGGAGCATTTTGAGCAGTGCTGCATTGATGAATATCATCGCTGATTCATTGGCGGTACTATTTCCTGCTTTTTCAAATTCACTGGTACGTGGGCTTTTCTTTTTGGTATTGATTGGTTTTATGATACTGATAAATGTACGTGGCGCAAAACAGGGTATTGGTTTTATTAAACTGATCACTATAATAAAATTACTTCCGTTGCTTGGTATTATCATCTTTGGCTTTAGCCAGGTAAAGGCCGGCAACCTGCATTGGGAACATATCCCTTCGTTGAAAACATTTGGCAACACTACACTTATTTTATTTTTCGCTTTTGCCGGTTTCGAGTCATGCCTTGGTGTAAGTGGCGAATTCAAAAATTCTAAACGTACAGTTCCGTTGGGAATTTTTGTGGGTGGAACAATAGTGCTTATTGTGTATATGTTATTACAAATAGTTACACAAGGTGTTCTCGGTGCAGAAATAGCTGTATATAAAGATGCACCACTTGCAGCGGTGGCCGAAAAAATCGTGGGACCCGTGGGAGCAACCATACTGCTGTTCACCGCAGCCATCTCCTGTTTTGGATGTGTAAGTGCTGATGTGATG
>JANLQY010000091.1:0-26589 GCA_031368105.1 Chitinophagaceae bacterium | reverse complement strand
GGGCCGGGTGTGTGGGGCGGCACCTGGAAAACTAGTTCACAAGGTTCTGTAGATGTGGGATTGCAAAAACAAATTTTACAAAAGCAGGCTTCAATAAAAATTGCAGCAACAGATATTTTTCATACTGCACCGTGGAAAGCTACCAATGATTTTGGTGGATTGTACATCAGGGGCGGTGGCAGTTGGGAAAGCCGAACCTTCCGGCTAAGTTTCAACTGGCGCTTTGGAAGCAACCAGATCAAAAATTCAAGAGATAGAAAAACCGGACTTGAAAGCGAAGCAAAAAGAATTAAAGGAGGTAACTAAAAACCTGCAGATATTTTAAAAAGAAAGCCCTTTCATTTTTTTGAAAGGGCTTTCTTTTTATTGGTACTCATATTCAAAATAGCCTAAGAGTGTTTTGTTTTTTGCAAAACATTTTTCAATAATTTTCAGCCCTTCATTATAAGTATATTTCCAGGTATAATAATCTGCTGATACGCCTTCTTCAACAGAAATCATCTGTGTTAACTGGCCATCACTGTCATATTCAAAAGCAAAATCTGGCCGCAGGCCGCCCTTTACCACATTGTATTTTACAATATCGGTCAGCCTGTTTTTATCATCGTAATAATAATAGTAGTGCCTGCCGTTTGTGCCCGGTTCTATCTCGTCTGTTACATTTCCTTTTGCATCTGTCAAAAAAATAATTTGTGTTGTGTCTCGATCATTTTTTATCCGTAACATTTTTACCGGCTTGCCTTTTTCATTGTAAGTATATTGATGTACTTCTTTTAATGAAGTGGAAAAATCATCATCGTTTGAATGGGTAAAAGAAGTGATTGTTTTAATATTGCCGTTGTCATTATACTCGTACAAACTGGTGGCGGCATTTGCTTCAGCACTGTCATTGGATTTTATCAGCAGACCTTTTTCATTGTAATAAGAAGTGAGTAAAGATTTACTGGTGCCTGCAGACCGGGTATAGGTTTCAATCTGGCTGTAATCTTTGCTGACTTTTTTTTCACAATAAAAACCTTCGCTGGCTGTGCCGTCTGCTTCAAAGCTGTGTACCAGTATGTTTCTGATCTTTTGTTGCTGCCAAGCATTTTTTTCGGACGTAGCCTGTTGTATGCTCACAATATCTTTGTGATAATACTGTGCTGTTACCTGTTGAAAAAATGCTGCAAAAATAAAGGCACCGGATAAAAAGTATTTGTTCATGTATTGAATTTAAAAAAGCAAAAGTAAGTTAATAAGACTTTTTGTTTCCCAGTATTTCCATTACAAATTATAACAAAAATTTTGCCGATACTTTTTTTGATTATTTTTAACCAAATTCCTGCTAAGTGAGCCACTTAAAAGAGAGAAAAGAAAAGAACTGTTTGAATTGTAATGCACAGGTGATGGGTAAATTTTGCCATATCTGCGGTCAGGAAAATATTGAACCTAAAGAAACAGTATTTCATCTGATAAATCATTTTTTCCAGAATGTAACTCATTTTGACGGAAAATTTTTCAGCACTCTCGGATTGCTGATTACAAAGACGGGCTTTCTTTCTGCAGAATATGTAAGGGGAAGGAGGGCAAGTTACCTGAACCCGATACGGATGTACATATTTACTTCTGCCATTTTCTTTTTCATATTTTTTACTTTCTTTAAATTAAAAAATGACAACTTCGTTAGGCAGGATTCAATGAAAGTGAATGGTAAAAACCTGGCAGATGTGGAAAAAATGGATTCCGCTTCTTTCGCTGCTTATACCAGCAATATCAATAAGGAGGATGCGAAGAAGGATAAGTCGATGAGCAGGCAGGAGTTTAAAAAGTATTATGACAGCATTCTTTTAAATTCAGGGATCAATTTTACCGCCACTCATTATAAATCAAAGGCGCAATATGACTCGGTATTGCGGTCGGGGAAAATGCAGGATGCCTGGTGGCAAAAAAAATTGGTTTATAAAGAAATTGAACTGAATGAAAAATTCAAAAATAATCCGGGGGAAATTTTGGGGACTATTGGAGAAGCACTGCTGCACAAGTTGCCACAGCTGTTATTTGTTTCCCTGCCCTTGCTTGCGTTGCTGCTCCGGTTGCTGTATATCCGCCGGAAAGAATTTTACTATGTGAGCCACGGTATATTCAGTATCCACCTGTACATTTTTATTTTTATTGCATTGCTGTTTTCATTTGGCCTAGATAAACTGAATGTAACCCTTCATTCCGGGGTGTTATCATTTTTAAAAGGGTTGATTACCATCGCCATATTTTTTTATACTTACAAAGCAATGCGTAATTTTTACCAGCAAGGAAGGGCTAAAACAATTATAAAATTTTTTATACTGAACTGGCTGTTTTTATTTATCATGTTGCTGTTGTTTTCAGTCTTTCTTTTCTTTTCATTTTTCACCATATAATAAATGTATGATGCCGGCAAATACACAGGCGTTTGAAAGGCTTATAAAAATAATGGATGACCTGAGGGAAAAATGCCCCTGGGATAAAAAGCAAACCATTGAAAGCCTTCGCCAGCTTACCATTGAGGAAACCTATGAATTAACGGATGCCATTACCGATAAAGACTGGAAAGGTATCAAAGAAGAGCTGGGAGATTTATTACTGCACATTGTTTTTTATGCAAAAATCGGCACCGAACAAAACCAGTTTACCCTGGATGAAGTAATCAATGGCGTGTGTGAAAAATTAATTTTCAGGCATCCGCATATTTATGCTTCAGCCGGCTCGGCATTAGTAGAAGTGCAGGATGAGGAAGACGTAAAACGCAATTGGGAAAAACTAAAAATGAAAGAGGGGAAAACATCCGTTTTAAGCGGTGTGCCTAAATCGCTGCCGGCCACCGTAAAAGCCATGCGGCTGCAGGAAAAAGCAAAGCAGGTGGGTTTTGAATGGGAAAATAAAGACCAGGTGTGGGAGAAAGTAGAAGAGGAAAAACAAGAGTTGCTGGAGGCAATAGCATCCGGAGATATGGTGCATGCAGAGGAAGAATTGGGAGATGTATTTTTTTCGCTGATAAACTTCGCAAGGTTTTTGCAGATAGATGCAGAGAATGCACTGGAAAGAACAAATAAAAAATTTATTGACCGGTTTAGTAAAATGGAAACCGCAGCTCAGGGGAGTGGCAAGGCATTGCAGGAGATGAGCCTGGAAGAAATGGATGCCATCTGGAATAAAATAAAACATGAGCAGTAACATAGGCAGCTTTCGAAAAAACAAAATTATAAATACCAGCAATTGAAAGAGTATTCATCCATTAAAAGATTGTTCAAAAAAAATGCTTACCTGCTGGTGACGGCTGCATGGTTGGTTACCATTTCTTTTATTATTGATAACTACTGGTCGGCAAAATCTTCAGCATCTGCTGTACAAAAAACGCTGGCTGCCTACATTCAAACCGAGGAAAATGATTTTGATAAACTTAGTGCTGATACAGGTTTGATAAACAGGATCACAGCAAAAAATTATGATGAAAAGCTGCTGAAGCAATTAGCAGAAAAAAAATATTTCTTATTTATTTATAACAAAAATGATATTGGTTTATACAACCTGCTTTTTTGGAACACACAGGTAATAGAACCGGATGGCTCAATAGTAGTAAAGCAAAATAAATCGGGCTTTACGCAAATGGCAAATGGATATTATGCCTGGAGAAAACAACAGATTGGATCTTTAACTGTACTTGCGTTGATACCTGTAAAGTGGAATTATTCTATCACCAATGAATACCTGAAAAATTCTTTTGCGGTGGGGGATGGGCTGGAAACAAATTTTGCGCTTTCGGAAGAAGACAATGGATATTCTGTTAAATCAAAAGAAGGTATTTTTCTTTTTTCGCTGCAGCAAAAGGTGGCAGTGAGTATAGCACAAAATAATATTTTTGCGGTCATCCTCCGGCTCATCGGCGGTATCCTGATTTTACTTTTTGTGCAGATAATGGCAACCTATTTTGTACAGCGTAATTTTTACTGGGGGCTGTCTTTTTTGATACTGGTGCTGCTGTCGATGAGGCTGTTGAGTTATTTTTTTTCTATCCCTATCAACTTCAGGCAATACGAATTATTTGATCCTGCCATCTATGCTGCCAATACGGTATTGCGTTCTCTCGGCGACCTTTTGATCAATGCTGTTTTGTTTTTGTGGGTAGTGCTGTTTGCCCGCCATTACATGCAGGAAAAAGGGATAGCCATTCCAGTAAAAAGAACGGTAGCCAAGTGGGCTGTTGTAATTCTGGGCATTGTTATTTTATTATTTAGCACATTTGTCATTGGCCATATCATCCGTTCGATGGTGGCCGATTCGCAAATTTCTTTTGATGTAATTAATTTTTTTACTTTAAATAATTACAGCATTGTTGGCTTTGTGGTGCTGGGTTGTTTGGCCATCAGTTTTTTCCTGTTGTCACAGATTATAATCTATCTGCTGCAGCCTTTGTTTCCCAAAAAAATCATGGCGCTCATACTCACCATTACCATTGTTGGCCTTGCTGTTTTAACCTTCCGTATCAATATGCCAGGAGTAATTTTCGAATTGTATTTACTCATCTGGCTGCTTATTTATTTGCTGCTGTTAAACACCAGGCGCCTGTATTTTTTTGCCTCCAATATTGTTTCTTCCAGCCTTATATTTTGGTTGTTTTTCTTTTCCATTTCTATCAGCATTATTATTATTGGTGAAAACAGTGCAAAGGAAGTAGAGAAGCGGAAACACTATGCAGAGGTGCTTTCCACCAAGGCTGATCCTGCAAGTGAGAGATTGATGAATACTGTATTGACCGATTTCAGGAGTGAAGTACTAGCTCCTTTATTTCCCCTGTTTAAAAAGGAAAATTCCAATAAGCAAATAAAAGACAGCCTGCTGAATGAAAATTTTACCGGCTACCTTAATAAGTACGATACCAGGATATTTACTTATGGTGCCGAAGAAGAACCATTATTCAACCAGGACTCCACCACCTTTACCACACTGACCACTATACTGAAAACACAGGGCAAGGCAACAGCTGTTCCCGATCTGTATTATTATGATGTTTCTTACGATAAGTTTACTTACATCAGTAAAAAACAAATTGCTGATACTGCAGGAAGGTTATTGGGCTACGTTTTTATTTTGGCCAGTCCCAAGCGGTATAAAACCGATGCCTTGTATCCTGAATTATTTTTAAAAGGGTATAACAATGCCATTGAAAATTCACCCATCTATTCTTTTGCGGTGTACAATAAACTCCAGTTGGTTACCAGCCACAATGATTACGCATTTCCCTCTCACCTCAATGCTTTGCAGGTGCCGGTGAATGATTTTGAATCGCATAAAAAGGAAGGGTATGATGAGCTGTGGTACAAGGCCGGTGTGGATAAAGTGGTAATCATTGCAAAGAAAGATGCCATCTCTATTGAGGCTATTACTTTATTCTCTTATCTGTTTTGCGCCTTCCTGTTTGTAACCGGTATTTTCTGGATACTCAATTCGTTTGTCCGTAGCCGTTTGAAATGGAGTGAGGTGAAACGATATTGGCAAATGAGCATCCGCAACCAGGTGCATGCCACCATTATTTTTATGAGCCTGCTGTCTTTTATTGTAGTGGGGGTGGCTACCATTTTATTTTTTATTGACCGCTACTACAGTAATAACAGGGAAAGGCTGAGCCGTACCATTCAGGTAATGCAAAACGAAGTGAGAAATTCGCTGAGTGAATTAACCGTGTTTGATGATGTGGTAAAATTATACGATCCTGCATACAAGGAAAAACTGGAACAGACGATTGCTAAAATTTCAGAAGTGCATGCAGTGGATATTAACCTCTATGACCTAGATGGTAACCTGAAAGTATCATCACTGCCATTACCTTACAACAAAGGCATAGTGGGTAACCTGATGGACCCGGAAGCATTTTATCATTTGAATCAGTTAAAAGAAATACAGTTTTTTAAAGAAGAAACCATCGGCAGCCTGCACTACCTCAGCAATTATGTGCCGGTACTGGATGAAAACGGTAAAGAGTATGCCTTTTTAAATATTCCTTACTTTACTTCGCAAACAAAACTGCGGCAGGAAATATCTAATTTCTTAGTGGCCATCATTAACCTGAATGCGTTTATCTTTTTAATTGCCGGTATCGTGGCGTTGTTTATCACCAACCGCATTACCCGTTCTTTTACATTTATCAGCAACCGCATGAAGCAGGTAAACCTGGGTAAAATAAATGAAGCCATCAAATGGAAACGCAAAGATGAAATTGGTGAACTGGTGGAAGAATACAACAAGATGGTGGCCAAATTAGATGACAGTGCCATTGCATTGGCCAAAAGTGAAAGGGAAGGTGCCTGGCGTGAAATGGCCCGGCAGGTGGCCCATGAAATTAAGAACCCCCTAACACCCATGAAGCTGAGTTTGCAATACCTGCAAAAAGCCATTGATAATAATATGGGCAATGTTACAGAGCTCAGTAAAAGTGTGGCCCGTACACTGGTAGAGCAGATTGATCACCTGAGCCAGATAGCCGGTGAGTTTTCGCAATTTGCAAATATTGGCAACCCACGTAATGAAATATTTGATTTGAATGAATCGCTTAATATCGTAACACACTTGCATGGTTCAGAAGAAAACCTGGTATTGGATTGGGAGCCGGTGAATGGAGCTGTGTTGATCAACGCTGACAAAACACATATTAACCGGCTTTTTACCAACCTTATTCAAAACGCCATGCAGGCGGTGCCTGAAGGAAGGACGCCACATATCAACCTTTCAGAAACAATATCGGATGGTAAAGTGCTGATCATTTTAAAAGACAATGGCAATGGCATACCGGAAGAGATGCAGTCTAAAATTTTCACTCCCAACTTTACTACAAAAACTTCTGGTACAGGATTGGGATTAGCCATGTGCAAAGGCATTGTGGAACAAAGCAAAGGCAATATCTGGTTTGAAACCAAAGAATCAGTGGGCACTGTTTTTTATATAGAGTTGCCGCTTGCTGAAACAAAATAATCCAGGCTACACATTCACTATCAAAATTGGGATCTTCAATTCGTGTCTTACGGTATTGACTGTTTCGCCATAAATAATATCTTTTATTCCTGTGTGCCTGTGGGCACCTACTATCAGCATGTCAGCTTTTAATTCGGTCACCAATCTTACAATTTCTGCGGCCCTGTTATTAAAGCCAAGATAACCTTCTGCGGTAACACCCATTTGTTCCAATTGC
Source organism: Chitinophagaceae bacterium (assembly GCA_031368105.1). Classification (GTDB taxonomy): domain Bacteria; phylum Bacteroidota; class Bacteroidia; order Chitinophagales; family Chitinophagaceae; genus Ferruginibacter. The sequence continues at coordinate 19,391 of JANLQY010000091.1, read as the reverse complement.
TTTACATAAAACACCAGACGCTCTGTATCTTTTTTTGTTTCATAATCATTGCTGTCTTTTCCAAGCAAACTGGCAGAAGCGCTTTCCACCACATGCAGTAAAAAATATCGGCTTTTTTTATTTCCCTGCCCAAGCCCGTATGCAATCAGCTTTTCATCATTGTCAGAAAAATCGAGTGCAATGGCAATCATGCTGAATACCGGCGGGATCAATTCTTTCACTGCATTTATTTCAGGATGTATTTTAATCGATGCCACTTCTTTATTTTTTGTAAGCAAAGGATGAACAATTACATAAATGAGTAAAGCAATAAACCCTGTACCAAAACCAACCACTAATATTTTAGGCAGCAGTGCATCATTTTTAAATATACCCACTGCTTCATTCAGCAACATTTTAAAGTTGAGTGCAACGAGGGTGGCGGCAACAATCCAAGCTGCAATTTTTGTACTGCTGTTGATGGCAAAATTACCCATCTTCTTTTTATCACTCACAAAATGAATAAGTGGGATGATGGCAAAACCCAATTGCAAACTCAATATTACCTGGCTAAAAATCAGCAGTGCATCAATTTTTTCTTCACCATAAATAAGGATCACAATCAATGCCGGGATAATTGCCAGCAACCGGGTGATCAGCCGCCGTGCCCAGGGATTAATCCGCAATTGTAAATATCCTTCCATGATGATCTGCCCGGCTAAAGTGCCCGTGATGGTGCTGCTTTGCCCTGCTGCTATTAATGCGATGGCAAATAATTTGGGTGCCACATTACCAAGAAAGCCCGGTAATAAACGGTGGGCTTCTTTAATTTCAGCCACCTGCGAATTGCCGGTTTCAAAAAAAACTTTGGCAGCTAAAATGAGGATAGCAGCATTCACAAAAAAAGCAAGGTTCAATGCAATGGTGCTGTCTATCCGGTTAAATTTAATTGCCTGCCTGATGCCTTCATCAGATTGTTCAATCTTTCTTGTTTGCACCAAAGCCGAATGCAGGTAAAGGTTGTGTGGCATTACCGTAGCGCCGATGATACCGATGGCAATGTACAATGCTTCATCATTTTGTAGCCGGGGGATAAACCCGGATGCAATGGCGCTGATGCCGGGCTTGGCCAAAATAATTTCTATTAAAAAAGAAATGGCCACTACGGCTATCAGGGCAATGATAAAAATTTCCATTTTTCTCATGCCGAGTTTTTGTAAATACAGCAATAAGAAAGTATCCAGCACAGTGATGGAAACACCCCAGGTGAGTGGCAGGCCGGTGAGCAGTTGTATGCCGATTGCCATGCCCAGTACTTCTGCCAGGTCGCAGGCGGCAATGGCAATTTCGGCCAGCACATAAAGGGCGTAATTTATTTTTTTGGGGTAAGCTTCCCTGTTGGCCTGTGCCAAATCCCTGCCCCTTACAATGCCAAGCCTTGCCGACAAACCCTGCAGCAGCAGGGCCATCAGGTTGCTCATTAGCAATACCCAGATAAGGCTGTAACCAAATTTACTGCCACCCTGCAGGTCGGTAGCCCAGTTGCCCGGATCCATGTAGCCAACGCTGATGAGGTAGGCGGGCCCTAAAAAACTGAGTGCTTTTCTCCAGTCTGCTTTTTGATGCAGGGTGGTGTCGATGCTTTGGTGCACCTCACTTAAAGAGTTATCGTTGTGTGTTTGATTAACCATATTTATTGCCTGTTCAGAAACATTAAAAATACGGGGAAAGCAGGGAATGATGAAAATTTTTATTTTAGTGAACTAAATATAAAATTAGACAAGCTTAAATTATATATTCATTTTGAGGTACCAGAATAAAACTCAAAGTTGTAATTTGGTATAATAAAATTCATCATTATGCGGCAGCAAATTGGTTCCGGCTCACCATGGGAAGAGGTGGTCGGTTATTCAAGGGCAGTAAGGGTTGGCAATATTATAGAAGTGGCAGGCACCACTGCCATGGACGGGGAAACGATAATTGGTAAAGGCGATGTGTACCTGCAGACAAAATTCATTTTTACTAAAATTGAAAAAGCGCTGCAGCAGTTGGGTGCTTCTCTTAAAGATGTGGTTCGTACCAGGATGTTTATTACCAATATTGCCGATTGGGAAATGGTGGGCAAAGCACACGGCGAATTTTTTGCTACCATAAAACCGGTGGCTACCATGGTGGAAGTGAGCAGGTTGATTGATGGTGATTTGTTGGTGGAGATTGAAGTGACGGCAGTGATTGAAGAGTAAGTAAAATACAGGTGCTATTAAATGAAAGTGTAGTAACGGGGAGACACTGGTCGGAGTCCGGCGCCTGATGGGCAGTAGTTGTTTTATATTTATCCTTTATACTTTGGGTCAAAATCCACCATCCATTCAATACCGAATTTGTCTCTAAACATTCCAAAATAGGAACCCCAGGGACTGTCGCCAATTGGTACTTCAATATTTCCACCTGCAGAAAGTCCGCTAAATAACTTGTCGGCTTCTTCTTTACTTTCTGCACTGATAGATATTTTAGACCTGTTTTCATTTTCATTTACTCTACCCATACTTTCTGGAACATCATTAGCCATTAAAATATTTTTACCAATAGGCAAAGCAATGTGCATTATTTTATTTGCATCATTTTCTGCTACTGGATTTTCAGGGCCTGACATATCTTTGAAACGCATAATCATTGCGAACTCTCCACCAAATACTGATTTATAAAAATTGAATGCTTCTTCGGCATTTCCGTTGAAGTTAATGTGAGGATTGATAAGTGCCATAGTATTATTTTTAAGTTTTAATTATTCTTTCGGTTGTTCTTGTGGAAATTTACTAATGTCCATAAAGAAGATTTCCCAAGTGTGTCCGTCAAAATCTTCTATGGTTCGCTGTTGCATAAATCCATAATCTTTCATTTCAGTTGGTTCTGTACCACCTGCTTTTAATCCATCAGTCATCATTTTATTCACTGCTTCTATATTGTCCATCGACAATGAAAAAAGTCCTGCTAAATTAGTTTTGGTATCGGCAATTGGTTTAGTTGCAAATAAAGAAAATTTTTCGTGTGTCAAAAGCATTACAAAAATGCTTTCACTCCAAACCATGCATTTTCCTGATTCGTCAGAGAATTGTGGATTGTTAGAAAATCCTAATGCGGTATAAAATTCCATTGACTTTCCAAGGTCGTTCACTGCTAAATTTATAAAAATTTGCTTGTTCATATTGATTATTTTAAAGTCTAAATTTAAAACATTTTTTCAATTGTCGGACTGTGTCGGTACAATTACTGCCTTACAGACTCGACTTGTCGATGTGGCGGTATTTGAAAATCGTCAGCTCGTAACCAAAGCTAAATTTATAAATAAAAGTTCATTATTTATTCTACTGCTCAATGTTATTCGTCGGCTGGAACTGAAGCCGATTAGCGAACAAAAAGATGAGAATATATTCGTCACCCCGCCATATTGCCAAACCGCCTCCTAAGGTGCAGTAGCTCTATGATGTGATGATTTCAAATTCTTTTGATTTTAGTCTATCTAAGGGGTCATTCCCAATAATTTTTTCAAGAATCATCTCTTGTAATTCAACGTCATTAAATTCAATTAGTAACTTTCCGTTAGCATATAACTCTCGTTGTTCTTTTATTGCTGTTTTATCTAAACCTTTTCTCGAAAAAACTAAAGCAAAGTGACCTACCTTTTTTGTTGTATATTTTGAAACACTAAAGAAAGTATTTGTATTTAATTTGTCCGAATAATTTTTGAAGTCTACAATGATTGCTTTGGAGTGATATGATTGCTTCGCTTCCGCCCAAAATGATGTTGAGTCTTTAAAATAGTTACTTACAATTAAATCTCGTCTGTGATTTTTCAAATCGTTTTCCACCTGTTCTTCAGCAATGTAAGAACGAAATGAATCTTCAAAAAGAAATCGAAATATGTCGATGCCTAAAGTTTCGTACTGAGACCAATTCTTTTCTCCTGTTGGGCAATTTGTTAGTCTTGTAAGCAACGTCTGACCCTCAAATCTTTTAGTTGAAGTTGTGATTGGAATTAAATCTAATAATTTATCTTTTATATACCACTCAATTATGTTCTTATTACCAACTGATTTGACTTTCTCTATTAAGTCCGATATATAAGTAGGCGTTATGTTATCTTGTTTTAATTGATTGACAATTAATTCTCCAGGATAGCTACTAAATACAAAAGAAATATTGTACTCAATCGGAATGTTTTTTAACTGTCGAATGCGTTCAAATATTTTGTCTAGGCTACGTGTTTTTTGATGGTAGATTTCATAGCTAAACTTTTTGCTATCTTTTTCGGCTGATAAGTCAAAACTATAATCCATACCAGTTGGCTGGACGTCTATTTTATAAAAATGACATCTTAATAGGAACTCTGTGAACTTTAATACATCATTTTGTTTTGCATTTGATAAGTATATATCTATAAGTTCATTAAAAATAAATTCTTCGGTGAAAGGATTTAAATATTTCAGGTCACTTTTACTGAGAGAAGTTGCCGATGCCCCCGTTTGTTTGTCAGTTATTTCTTCGAGGTTATAAAAATAGGCAGGATAAAAATCATAGTAATTATGAAGTAATATTATTGATGAGTTTTTTGCGGCACTTTCATATGCATGAATTCTGAATTCAAATAAATCATTAGATATCGCTTGTGTCAGATATGCTCGAATTTTTTTCCTATAAAATGAGAACTGTGAAGCAATAGACGGGTAATTTAAATCGATATAATTTTGATATATTAGTATATCATTTCTAAGATTAACTTCTATTATTTCATAACTTTTCTCTTTGACAATAACTTTCTTTTTTGAAATTTTACTGTTTTTTTGCTCAACCTTATACCGCTTAATTAAAATCTTCTTATCGTTTTCTATGTTGCACATTACATTATTTTGTAAGTAATAATGCTCCGGTACTTTTATGATTTTTTTAAATTGATTAAGTTCGTCAACTGGTAAATTTAATATTGCTAATTTTAACTCAAATAAATAGAACATTAACTCGCCACCGTACCTTAATCTTGTCGTATACAGACACTCGTGAAGTTCGAAATGTAATTCATTTACTAAAAGTAGCTTTTGGGTTAAAAAATTGGAACGTATTTTTTCATCTAAAGCATTCCAGAAATCTTTGGCAAAGGTCAAAGGGAATAAATCAAATTTCGAAATTCTATTGAGGATGCTAGATAAATCTTTCTTCAAATCGGAAAATGCCAATGGGTCATCGTCCTTAACCAAACAAATGGAGCTCAGCAATTCAATTAGGCGATTGTAATAAGTTCTGGTTAAAGTCATGCTTTTAGTATAAAAGTGCTGTACATTGCTATTGCACCTAACTCATAAATATGCGAAAGTTTTTTGTATTTCGCTCTAGTAGAATTGCATTATAAATCTATACATAAAAAAGAACATCCTAACAAAGGGGAGCTTCAATCCAATAAATAAACCCGGCGTTTCTCACAAATAAAATAAACTTTTGTAAGACCCTGCCGGGTTTATTTTTTAGTAATCAACATTCGTATCATTATCCTTTACGCCGGTATCAGTCCAAAGTGTTGTTACAATACCAGCAAGCTGTTGTGACATAGCTGCCAGCTCATCAATTTTTTTACGTTGATCTGGAGGCAGTTTTTCATCTCCGGCAAAATGAGCCATAATACCATTTCTAAATAAAGGTGAGGCAAAAGTTGCCAGCTGTGCAGGAGCGCCTAATACATTGGTGAGGTAGTAACTAAAATAACCATCAAGATGCTGGGAAAGAAAAACATTGGAGTAAGTTAAAAAATTTACTCCACCAGGTAAATTGGCAGCAACAGATTGTACCGTATTTGTCTTTACTTCCAGTTTATCATTTTTCATTGTTACAATCCTGTATGGGCATGGAGCAGTTACCAAAGAACCGGTCTGTACATCAAACAGTGTTTGTCCATTATGAATATAAGAAGAAATATCATTTGCATGATAATGACCAGTAAAGATCACTTTCAATCCGGCATCCATCAGGTTATTGGCAACATTCTGCCAGTCATCTATAATATATCCGGGGTCCAATTGTGTTTGACCTGCATAATGTTCAATTAGGTTGTGATGCATCATTGCAAACACTGTCTGGTTTTGTTGTTTTGCCTCTGCCAGTTGGGCAAGTATCCAGGTAAGGGTGGTCGATTTAATTCTTCCTGCTGCTACATCTCCACTGGGTCCGTATTCTTCATACTTGCTGGCATCAATTGAAATAAGCCGTAAATTGGGTTGCAGCTGAACGACATAACTTAATGAATTAGCATCTTTGGCAATGGCCTCGTTGTAACCAAAATTTGCATAGATTGTTTCAAAATCTGTTTTAGAAGTCATCTCAACCGGGTAGTCATTGTCCCCAATGTATTCTTTAGCTTTGGCATTGTTAATATCATGATTGCCTGGCATTACATATACTTTTATTCCATCGTTGCGGAGTTGATTAAAAAAAACGGCCATTGCCTGGTGGCTGATTTTTTCCCCGTCTTTGGTGATGTCTCCGGGAACCAGCAAAATATCAGGGTGTTCTGTTTTTAATTCAGCCATTACTGTCCTGAATATCGGATCACTGAATTCCACCATTTTAGGATCCTGGTTCACATAATTTTGAAATGCCAGGCCCGAAGCACCACCACTTCCTAATAAAGAAGGATGCATATAATGTATATCAGATACTATTGCAATCTTCAGATGGGGATTAGCCCTTTTAGCAGTATTAGCAGTTCCAGCAGAAGTGGAAGCCGGGTCATTATTTATTTCTTTTTTGCAGGATAAAACTAATTGACTTAATAAAATTGTAAGTAGCCATAATTTCTGTTTCATAATTAAAGTTTTAAATGGTGAAATTTTTTGACCGCTGAAAATCTTAAATAAGATATAAGCGTTTAAAAAATTGAATAGTTTAAAATCGATTTCAGGGATAAAACTAATATGCGGACAAGCCCTTTCATAATTGACTTCTGTGGAGTTATCCTCAATTTTATGATTATTTGTAAAAAATTGGTTAGCCTTTACCGGTGAGCAGCAAAAAATGCCATAGTTATAAGAATACCAACTGCAATTAGTAAATTTTCCTAAAAATTTTTGCTCCTTCGGCCAGAAAATGCAAATGAAATATTACTAACCAGATTACTGTTCTTGTGGCGATGGAAATTAAACCCTGTGCTATCCTTAGAGTTGCCTGCCTGCTTGATCAAAAATGATAAAATGTTGAAGGGCAGGCAGTAAATTTATTTTTCCGTATCAACCTATGTAAGTAAATTGTAGTATTATTTAATCTCGCTTACCAAAACGATTGCAAATGAAAAAAAATCCAATCTCAACCAGGGAAATCTTGATTTTATTAATCAGCATTTTAATTTTTAATTACTCCTCAATTGCCCAATGCCCGGCTTTAGTTTGGTCCGATGAGTTTAGCGGAACAGCATTGGATGCTGCAAAATGGACTGCCGAAACAGGCGGTGGCGGATGGGGAAACAGTGAGCTGCAATATTACAAGGCAGCCAATGCAACTGTTACAGCCGGTACACTTAAAATCACCGCAAAGAAAGAAAGAGTACAAGCCAACAATTACACTTCAGCCAGGATAAAAACCTACCTGAAAGGGGACTGGACTTATGGCCGTTTTGAAGCCAGAATTAAATTGCCAAAGGGTGCAGGTCTTTGGCCGGCTTTCTGGATGATGCCAACAGATAGTTATTATGGTACATGGCCTAAAAGTGGCGAGATGGACATTTCAGAACTTATCGGCAGCAAACCAACAAATTCATTCGGTACTTTACATTATGGAACATCTTCCACAGACCATCAATATAAAAGTGCTGACTTTTATTTGAACTCCGGAACTTATGCTGATGCATTTCATGTATTTGCTATTGAGTGGCAGGCTGGTGTTATACGCTGGTTTGTTGACGATAATCTTTACAGCACTATTACCACATCAACTATTTCGCCTTATGCCTGGCCATTCGATAAACGTTTTTATATTATTCTTAATCTTGCTGTGGGTGGCACCTTGGGTGGCACTGTTGATGATACCATTTTTCCGGCAACCATGGAAGTAGATTATGTAAGGATTTACGGCGGTAACACGCCAACTATTTCGGGTAAAAGGGTAGTATTAAACCAGGCACAGGGAGAAACTTACAGCATTGCAGACGCAGCAACAGGCAGCACTTATACATGGGCTGTGCCTTCCGGTGCCACTCTTGCATCTGGCCAGGGAACCAGTTCAATAAAAGTAAACTGGGTCAATACAAGTTCAGGCGGCAATGTAACCTGCGCTGTTACCTCTTCCTGTGGTACCAGTAATCTTGTAATGAATGTGTATGTTGAACCTTCTTATACTTTTGGGTTCTCGTTTTTAAACTTTGATGCCACCGGGCAGGCAACATATTCAAGAAGCGATGGTACATATACCACTGTAGCCAATCCATCACCAACCGGAGTAAACACATCTGCGTTAAGTGGTAAATATATCCGAAACAGCACCGTGCAATACGATTATATACTTTACAATACCAGTGCCATTACCAATGCCGCAGATTACAAAACCAAAGTAAAAAAATTCTATATGGATGTGTATACGGCCGCACCAGTTGGTACACCGGTACTCATTCAGTTAGAAAATGGCAGTACCGCCACTTCAACCAATTATCCAACCGGCCGCAACAGCCGTTATGTGGCTTATACCACTAAGCAGAATCAATGGGAGCGGCTTATTTTCTCATTGCTCGATATACCTGATCCAGGTACATCAGATGCCAGTGTTAATCATATGCTGGTGCTTATTAATTCCAATACACTTACAGGCGATACTTACTATATTGACAATCTTGATTCTTATACAGCAAGTACCCCTTTATTGAAAACTTCGGGAACATCAACTGTTACATCAACCGGAGGTGTAATCTCTAACAGTAATATTCAAGTGTATCCTAATCCCACTTCAAAGGAGTTAAGGCTTACCAATTTGAAAGCAAATTCCACAGTTACTATCTCAAATTTTTTCGGACAGACTATGGCCACGTATCAATTTGCAGCAGCAGGAAATACAGCCATTAATATTGCAAGTTTAAGCAAGGGGAGTTATGTTATTAAGATTAATTCAGGAACTAAAGTCCAAAGCTTTAAATTCATCAGGCAATAAGAAACAGGGAATAAATAACAAGTGAACTTTTAAAACAACCAGTCAATTTAGCTGGTTGTTTTTTTTCGAAGGAACGTCTGCCATAGCTGCTCTGTGTGTCTGCGGTGTCGCGTATTACGAAGCACTATATTCATCTCAAACGAAAACTTGCATTTTTCAATGTTCAATAAAATTGCAACTGCCGAAAACCTACGCCTGGCTGTAGCGGATACCCCGGTGAAGGAATGTGTGTTGGCCTTTGTGCCGGAGTAGGAGTGTAAGACAGGGCAGCAGCTGAACAACCAATCAATGCCTGCGTACAAATTTTTTTCCTCTGGTGCTTAAACAAAAAAAATCTCAAAGGTTTGCAATCTTTTTACTTCATAATTTGACCGTGTAATTACTACACAATATTTTTATTCAATACCCGTTTTCCTGAAAATTTGCTTTAATATTGCACCCTTACCAATTTTTCTACAATATGAGTTTTAATAATTTCAAAGTTCCTTATGCTGTGAATGAGAATTACAGCAAAAGAATTGCTTACTTTTCGATGGAGTTTGCTGTACACCAACCATTAAAAATTTATAGCGGTGGATTGGGTTTTCTTTCCGGCTCTCACATGCGTAGTGCTTATGAATTAAAACAAAATTTAGTGGGTATCGGTATTTTGTGGAAGTACGGATACTACGACCAGGCCCGTAATGCAGACCAAACACTGCAGGTGCAGTGGAACGAAAAAATATATAATTTTTTAGAAGATACCGGCATCAAATTTCAGATCACCATTCATGATAATCCTATCTGGGTAAAAGCATGGTACCTGAATCCGGAGACATTTAAAAGTGCGCCGATGTTTTTATTAAGCACCGACCTGCCGGAGAATGATTATGTTTCTCAAACCATTACCCACCGCCTGTATGATGGTAATGTGGCTACCAAAATTGCACAGTTTATTTTACTGGGTGTAGGTGGTGCCAAGCTGATGGATGAATTAAATTTCAACCCGGAGCTGTATCATTTGAATGAAGCACACGGCATCAGCGCTGCATTTTACCTGCACCGCAAATTTGGTAACCTGGCCGATGTAAAAAAGCGTTTGGTATTTACCACTCACACACCTGAAGAAGCAGGAAACGAAAAACACGATATTTTCCTTTGCCAGAAAATGAGTTATTTCTGCGGTATGCACATTGATGATGTACGCAAATTAACCGGCATCACAGATGATCAGTTTAATCATTCTTTGGCAGCATTGCGTTTTGCAAAACTGGCTAACGGTGTATCACAGCTGCATGGCGAAGTAAGCCGTAAGATGTGGAATAAATATCCCGGCATCTGCCAGATAAAAGCCATCACCAATGCACAAAACTGGACTTACTGGGCCGACAAACAATTGTACAAAGCCAAAGCAGAAGCCAACGATGTGTGGTTTGATGACCGCAAATGGTTTTTAAAGAAAAGAGCATTGGATATTGTAGCCGACCAAACAGGAAAGCTGTTGAAGCCGGAAGTATTTACCATCGTATGGGCAAGGCGTTTTGCAGGCTACAAAAGAGCAGAGTTGCTGACAAGAGACCACAAACGTTTTGAAGCATTATTAAACAATCCAAAATATCCGGTGCAAATTATATGGGCAGGTAAACCTTATCCATTGGATTATCCGGCCATCAACGATTTCAATCACCTGGTGCATTTAAGCAAGCAATATAAAAATGTAGCGGTTTGTATTGGTTACGAATTAGCATTGAGCAAGCGCCTGAAACAGGCTGCAGATTTATGGTTGAACAATCCACGGGTGCCAAGAGAAGCCAGCGGTACCAGCGGTATGTCGGCAGCAATGAATGGCGCAGTAAACTTTAGTACCAACGACGGATGGATCTGTGAATTTATCAACAATGGTAACAATGGTTTTGTGGTGCCGCCAATTGATTATGAAAACATTCATGTGCAGGAGCAGGACGAGTATGATCTGAATCAACTGTACGACATTCTTGAAAATCAAATACTGCCGCTTTACTATGATGACAAAGATACCTGGAGACATATCATGAAAAATGGTATGAATGATGTGCAGGTGCAGTTTGACAGTAACAGGATGGCAGATGAATATTATAAGATCCTATACAAATAAATAGTGCGACCAGCATTTTAAAGAGCCTTTAAAAAAGGCTCTTTTTTATTGGTGCCAAACACCCGTAATGAAGTCTTGCATCGAACCATTTCAACAATAATTTCGTTTATCTTTTTATGGTAAAAATATTTTTCACTTCTGTAACATTGCTATTGCTTTCCTGTGCAAAGCCTGCAACAACGAGGCCCGCCACAGTTCCATCAAGCCCTGTTGTTCCGGACACCAGTGTGATTGTATTGCCCAATACTACCACCGGCAAAACATATTTGGCATTGGGAGATTCTTATACCATTGGCCAGTCGGTGGCAGAAAGCGACCGGTTTCCTGTGCAGGCAGCAACTAAATTAACCAGCCTTAACATAAAATTTTCAACACCAGAAATTATTGCACAAACCGGGTGGACAACCAGTAATCTTTTATCAAGGCTCAGCACTGCGGCACCCGGCAAACCATCTTACGATATTGTTTCGCTGCTCATTGGTGTAAACAATCAATACCAGCACAGAACGCAGGATGAATACCGGCAGCAGTTTGAAACGCTGCTGATAAAATCAATCCAGTATGCAGGCAACAGGAAAGAAAGGGTTTTTGTTTTGTCCATCCCCGATTACAGTGTTACGCCTTTTGCCAGTAACAGCGATACTGCATTCATTGCAAGGCAGATTGATTCTTTCAATGTGATTAATAAACAGATTGCTTTGCAGTACAGCGTAAATTATTTAGACATCACCGGCTTCACAAGAATGGCCGCCACCAACGCTTCTTTAATTGCAGGCGATGGTCTTCATCCTTCTGGAATTGAGTACCGTATTTGGGCAGACAATTTAGTACCAATGATACGGGCTGTTTTACAATAAAGTGCCTCCTGCTGCTTTTGCCCTCAACTTTTTTTGCATTTTAAAAGCCCTTTTATAGCGGCTTTAATAAATAAAAAGTAGTTTTATTCATTGAAAATAATTTTTGATGATACGGCAATAAAAGAAAGCCTTTGGCCGCTCACTGCAACGAGGAATGCAGCCGACATAAGAGTGGGTATTTTAACCATCCGGGAAAAATGGGAACTGCTGCTGAGTGTCTTTCATGGTAAAGTAACCGAGGTAATGGTCGATGCCGGTATTGTGCCTTCCAAAAAAAGTTTGTTGTCAATTAATGAAAAAGGGATACCTGTTTTATTGGATGATAAAGACAGCCGCAAAATAATCAGCCATCCCTGGGATATTTTTCAAATAAACGACTGGGCCATCCGCAAAGATTTTGAATTGCTTACAAAGGGTTGGCAGTCACAAAAGATTTCCTCCACTAACCAGCTCATTGCACCGGAAAATATTTTTCTCGAAGAAGGTGCAAGCGTAGAATGCAGTACCATCAATGCTTCCACAGGCCCGGTATATATTGGTAAAGAGGCAACGGTGATGGAGGGCTGCCTCATCCGTGGGCCATTTGCTTTGTGCGATGGCGCTGCTTTAAAGATGGGTTCAAAAGTATATGGAGCCACTACCATTGGCCCTTACTGCATGGCCGGCGGCGAAATAAAAAACTCCATCCTGTTTGGCTACAGCAACAAAGCGCATGATGGTTATCTTGGTGACAGTGTAATTGGAGAATGGTGTAATTTAGGCGCCGGCACTACCAACAGCAATGTAAAAAATACTGCTGCTGAAGTAAAGCTTTGGAACAATGCAACAAAAGAATTTGCCACGGTAGGATTGAAAGCCGGACTCATTATGGGAGATTACAGCCGGGCAGCCATCAATACTTCTTTCAATACTGGTACAGTAGTAGGTGTGTGTTGCAATATTTTTGGTGAAGGCTTCCCACCAAAACTGGTCAACAATTTTACCTGGGGAAAAGAAAAGTATATTTTTGAAAAAGTGCTACAGGATATTGATAACTGGAAAAAATTAAAAGGAAAAAACATTACAAAAAGAGAAATAGAAATTTTAAAAAACCTTTATAAACAATCAATCTAAAATGAGAAAACAAATCGCCGCCGCTAACTGGAAAATGAATTTGACACTGGAGCAGGCAACTGCATTGACAGCAGGAATTTTACAATCGTTATTAAACTTAGGCCACGATCAGCAGGCGGTGTTTGCAGTGCCGTTTCCATATCTCATTAAAATTAAAGAACAAATAGGCGGCGCTAAAAATGTTTTTGTTGCGGCACAAAATTGTTACGCTAAAAAATCTGGTGCCTACACCGGCGAAGTAAGTGTAGAAATGCTGCACAGCATTGGAGTGGAGTATGTGGTGATCGGCCACAGCGAACGCAGGGAATATTTTAATGAAAGCAATGACGAACTGGCTGAAAAAATTAACTTGGCTATTGAGTATGGAATAAAGCCCATCTTCTGTTGCGGCGAAGCATTGGAAATAAGAGAGGCCGGCACACAAAACAATTTTGTAGAAACACAAATAAAAGAAAGCCTGTTTCATTTAACAGCAGCGCAACTAACCAATTTTGTAATTGCCTACGAACCCATCTGGGCTATCGGTACCGGCAAAACCGCCAGCAGCCTGCAGGCGCAGGAAATTCAACTGCACATCCGCAATGTAATTGCTGCACAGTATGGTGATGATGTGGCACAGAGCATTTCTATTTTGTATGGCGGCAGTGTAAAAGCAGCCAATGCAAAAGATATTTTCGGTCAGCCTGATGTGGATGGTGGATTGGTGGGTGGCGCTTCTTTGATGGTAGAAGAGTTTACTGCTATTATTAATAGTTTGAAATAGAATTGGTCGCAAAAAATAAAAATGTAAGACTGTTATTTGTAAAAAATGAAACAGGAAATCATATCACAACTTCACGGCAATTTTGAATTGGCTGTTAATGATGCTGATGGTGTAGAGTATTGGTTTGCAAGAGACCTTCAACTTTTACTTGGTTATAATGAATGGCGAAATTTTTTAAAAGTAATCGATAAAGCAAAAACAGCTTGTGAAACTTCTAAGCAAATTGTTTTAGACCATTTTGTTGACGCCAACAAAATGGTTGATTTGGGATCGGGATCGAAGAGAGAAATTGAGGATATAATGCTTACAAGGTATGCCTGTTACCTCATTGCTCAAAATGGCGACCCACGCAAAGATGAGATTGCCTTTGCAATGAGTTACTTCGCCGTACAGACAAGGAAACAGGAACTACTGGAAAAAAGATTAAAGGAATGGGAGCGCCTGCGGGCAAGAGAAAAACTTACCACATCGGAAAAAGAATTATCAGGATTGATTTTTCAAAAAGGAATTGACCATGCAGGTTTTGCAAGAATAAGAAGCAAAGGAGACCAGGCTTTATTTGGAGGAAAAACAACATTGGACATGAAAGCAAGGCTTGGTATTCCTGATACAAAACCGCTTGCAGATTTTTTGCCCACCATTACCATAAAAGCAAAAGACTTTGCAAATGAATTGACCAATGTAAATATCCGGAAAGCTGATTTAAAAACTGAATCAGCTATTACAAACGAGCATGTGAGAAATAATCAGGATGTGAGAGGGCTTTTACTTAAAAGTGGTATCAAGCCAGAGAGCTTGCCACCAGAAGAAGATATTAAAAAGATTGAACGGAAAGTAAAATCAGAAAATAAAAAAACTGTTGCAAGAAACAAAGAAGTTGAAGAAGAAATAAGCTATGCTGTGCTTTAGAATTTACAGGATGTGGATGGAAGATTGGTAACGGCTTCTTTGATGGTAGAAGAGTTTACGGCGATTATTAATAGTTTGAAATAAGATTAAAAATTCAACTCAAAAAACGAGGCATTCCAAAAAGAACGCCTCGAAATATTTTATCCAAACTGTAAATGGGTATCAATTTAATTATACTCTTCCATCCAAAAGCCCAAAGCTGATAAATGGTATGCCGTACAAGTGAGTCCCGAAGCAACAGACAAATCTCTCTCGGGATGCAATGACACAACGATGTTGAGTAAAGAAATTCAGCTGGCCGCAAAAAAATAAAAATAAAAAATTACATCAAATCCAGCGCCTTGGCAAAGAAGGTAACGTTGAAGGGCAGTACCATGGAGCAATAACCGCCGCCTGTTTTATATACCAGAAAGAATGCAGCAACAGAGGCTAAAAATAAAACCCAGTAAAGGCCGGTTGATTTCTTAGATGTTTCCATTTATAAAAAAAGTTTTGGCAAAAATAGGGCAAAACAAACAATTTTGTTTTCTACCCCATTCAATTTTTTATTTTTTTATCTTGTACCAATAAGTAACGATTGCGCCAAAAAAAATCCTTTGTGTTTTTATTGTGTAATTTTTACATTGTGCTAATAACGGTTTATATTGCCACTTCTTAACTTTTAACGATGATACTGAATTTCTATCTCCGGTTTTCGACTAGACCCGGACAATCCCTATACGTTTCAGGTACTGCTTCCATTTTGGGGGATGATGATATCAATAAAGCCATTCCACTTCAATATTTCAACGAAGAATTTTGGCATACCCAACTGGAAATACCGGATGCAGGCGCTGCTGCACTCGACCTTGAGTACCGCTATATTTTAAGAGAAGAGGACAGCAATGAAATTGTGGAATGGGGCAACGACCGAATCATTGATTTTAAAAAAACAAATGCTAAAGAAGAAATTGTGCTGGTAGATACCTGGAACCATGCCGGAGAAGTGGAAAATGCTTTTTATACCAAACCTTTTCAGGAAGTATTGCTGAAAACAGCCATCACTGCAGCTAAGCCAAAAGCAATCAAAATATTTACACATGAATTTAAAGTAAAGGCACCGCTGCTGAAAGAAGACGAAGTACTCTGCATTGCAGGCACCGGCAGCACCCTGTGCGAATGGCAAACAACAACGCCAATTCTGCTTTTCAAATCTGGCAACTGGTGGTCGGTAAAATTGAATTTTACAAAAGACAGTTTTCCGGTGGCATATAAATATGGCGTGTACAATGCAGCAGATAAAACATTTGCCAACTTTGAGTCGGGCCGCAACAGGACTTTGTCGGTGGACGCAAAAACCGGCAGGGTTACCCTCATTCATGATGGCTTTGCACGCCTGGCTTATCCCAACTGGAAAGGTGCCGGGGTAGCCATTCCCGTTTTTAGTTTACGCACAAAAAATAGTTTTGGCACAGGCGAGTTTACAGATATTCCTGCGTTGGTGGACTGGGCAAAAATCTGCGGATTAAAACTCATCCAGCTATTGCCCATCAACGATACCACGGCAACGCATACCTGGACGGATTCTTATCCTTACGCCGCTATTTCCGCTTTTGCCCTGCATCCTTTGTTTTTAAATATTGAGCAACTGGCAGGAAGAAATTCGGCCCTGGCAAAATCATTAAAACAAAAACAGGCAGCGCTGAATGCCCTGCCAGACGTGGATTATGATGAAGTGATGAAAATAAAGTTTGATGCAATTAACGAACTGTACGAAAAACAAAAAGCAACATTTAAAGACGACACTAAATATTTTGAGTTCTTCGATTTGAACCGTCACTGGCTGGTTCCGTATGCAGCATTTTGTTATTTACGGGATAAATATAAAACATCCGATTATAGCCAGTGGAAGACAAACAATGTGTACGATGAAGATGCCATTCAGAAGTTGGTATCCCCCACACAAAAACATTATGACAGCATAGCGCTGCATTATTTTACGCAATACCATTTACATCTTCAATTAAAAGAAGCTACTGCTTATGCACATAAAAATGGCATCATTGTAAAAGGCGATTTGCCCATCGGCATTTACCGCTATGGCTGCGATGCCTGGGTGGCGCCAGAGCTGTACAACATGAACGCACAGGCCGGTGCACCGCCGGATGGCTTTGCTATAAAGGGACAGAACTGGGGCTTCCCCACTTACAACTGGAAGAAAATGCAGGAAGATGGCTTTGCCTGGTGGCGCCGCCGCTTTGAGCAGATGAGTGAATACTTTGATGCTTTCCGCATTGATCATATCCTTGGTTTCTTCCGCATCTGGAGCATTCCTATTGATGCAGTGGAAGGCATCATGGGAAAATTTGTGCCGGCCATTCCCATTCACATCAACGAATTGTATCAAACAAATATTCCGTTCCAGCATCACCGTTACTGCAGGCCACACATCACCCACAACATAGTGCAGGAGCGCTTTGGCAGCGAAGCTGATTATGTAATGGGTACTTTTTTAAACTGGACGGATGGAGATTTTGAATTAAAAGAAGAATATAATACACAACAAAAAGTAGAAAAGTATTTTAGCGGCCTGGCCGATTTGGAAGTGAACACTTTTATCAAATTGGGTTTGTTTGATTTGATCAGCAATGTAATTTTCTTTGAAGAAGAAGGTTCACAAATGCAGCAATACCATTTTCGTATCAACATGGAGCAGACCACTTCTTTCCGTGACCTGGATGATTACATCAAGCAAAAATTGAAAGACCTGTATGTAAATTATTTCTTCCGCCGCCAGGATGATTTCTGGAAAAAAGAAGCGCTGCATAAATTACCGGAACTAAAACGCAGCACCAACATGCTGGTATGTGGCGAAGACCTTGGCATGGTGCCCGATTGTGTACCCGATGTAATGCGGCAGATAGGCACCTTGAGTTTAGAAATTCAGCGGATGCCGAAAGACCCGACAAAAGAATTCTTTCATCCTAACGATGCACCTTACCTGTCGGTTGTCACACCATCCACTCACGACATGAGCACCATCCGTGGCTGGTGGGAAGAAGATACCAGCATGACACAACGTTTCTACAACAACATACTTGGGCATTACGGCACTTCACCATTTTTTTGTGAGCCCGCCATCAACAAAGAAATCGTCATCCAGCATTTGTATTCACCGGCCATGTGGAGCATCTTCCAGTTGCAGGATATCCTCGGCATGAGTGAAACATTACGGAGGGAAAATCCCAACGACGAACGCATCAACATACCCGCCAATCCCAAACATTACTGGCGCTACCGCATGCACCTTTCTTTAGAAGAGCTGATGAAAGAAGATGCATTTAATAATCAACTTGCTGGTTATGTAACTGCAAGTGGAAGATAATTTTTTTGTACTTAGCTGTTGAATAAATATTAAGCTTTAGTGGCGTCGCACTCTTGTGCATAGAAACTTTATTGGACTTTTATCAAAGCTTAGATAACCACACTGTCCCGGTGAGTGCATATCTTTATAGTAGATTTTTATGAGGATGCTTTGTTTTATATAGAGTAAAATTAAATTTTAAACAATGAAAATATCAAAACTAATATTAATTACACTTATTCTTATTCAGCTATCATTTACCAAGCATTATGATTGTGGATTTGAAGATGGAGAGTATGACGCAACTGTAAAGTATTATAATCCGAAAACATATCATACTGCAACATATGATTTGAAAGTTGAGGTAGAAAATTGCAAGGTAATTGTTATTCACTTTCCAAAAGGCGGATGGTTAGACGACACACATATAAATCCTGCTGAATTAGGTACTGATGGAAACACATCTGCAATTGATGATAGATACAGGAATTGGGATATTCATATAAATAAACCTGAAAAATAGCTAATTAATAAAACTAAACTTTCACTAAAGCAACTATCTCATTAAACAATAATTTATATTCTATGACATCAGAATTTAAAAACCTTTATAAAATGAGAACCCTATGGTGGCAAAGCATGTTGTGAAAACTACAGAATGAAATTTTTAATATCATGGAATACTTAATTCACGAGTTGAACAAAGACAATTTTTTCTATCAGTCTATTGCTACACTTTCGTTTGCTCAATTTGGAATTAACGAAGTATTTGCACGAGGGTTTTTTCTAAAACATAGAGTAAAATTTCCTGATGAAAAACAATTTAAAGATTATATAAAAAGCTTGAATTTTTCTGAAGAAGTAGAACAAGAAATTTTCAAAACACAAACTTTTACACCACTCATTTTTGTGCCTGGTTTTAGAACTAAGGATAGAAGGAATTTATATCGAATGATACCAAATTATTCAGCGGTGCAATTCGTGGAGGAGCAGAGAGGCTTGACTACAAAACATTTGGAATTGACACACATGACAATTATATCTGCATGGGAAAAGGTAGCAGGTCTAAATTTATTAAATACGCCTGTTTTACAGTTTTTTAGACACATACGAAATGCAGCCGCACATAATGGCAAG
>JANLQY010000040.1:0-22752 GCA_031368105.1 Chitinophagaceae bacterium | reverse complement strand
CTGTTTGAGTTAATTAAAATATTTATCCTATTGCATAATTAAAGTTGAAAAAAGGTATGCCGTACAAGGGAGTGACACAACGATGACGCCACAAAGAACTAAAGCTGGTATCAAAAATAATTAACTCAAACAGCTTCTAAGATACTTACACCCATTTTTATGAGTTCTTCTGTATCAGTACTGATACTATCAAACTCTCTTTGAGAAATAAAGCCAGTATCTTTCAAAAGCATTAACCAATATGAAGTTTCATTAGCCTCCTTTAATGCGATATTGGTTTTGTTCAAGAAATCTGGTTTTGATTGAGCATGTTCTGCTTCTTTTAGCAAGGCTCCAATAGCAGTTCCACTTCTTAAAAGTTGCTTTAACAATACATATTCTCTCTTTTCATCTGTTATCAATTTATAGAGTTTCACAATTTTTATTGCAAAGTGATAGCTCTTTTCCCCAACTATACTTTTACTCATAAAAACTTGGTTTTAAAAATAAGATAAGCACTTTCAACTCTCAACCCTTCCTAACAGGAGGGCTCATTACAGCTCCACATTTACTACAGGTGCGTTTGTCTTCATCATTGTAAAATCCTTCCATCAATGGTGGCAGCTGCGTTACAATATCAGTGATCACTTTATATTCTTCATACATTTTATTACCGCAGTTTTCGCAATACCACAAAAAACCATCTTCTTCTTTCTCTCTAACTTTTTCAATTACCAGTCCTACCGTGTTAGGCCCACGCTGTGGTGAGTGCGGTGTTTTGGGCGGCAATAAAAAAAGATCACCTTCATTGATGGGAATATCTTTGTGTACGCCATCATCAATTATTTTCAACACAATATTTCCTTCCACCTGGTAATACAATTCTTCACTTTCGTTGTAATGATAATCTTTACGGGCATTGGGGCCACCCACCACCATTACAATAAAATTTTCTGCGTCTTTGTAGATGCATTGATTGCCTACCGGCGGTTTTAAAAGATCCCGATGTTCATCAATCCATTTTTTTAAGTTGAAAGGTGCAGTTACTGGCATGGCTATTTGTTTAAAATAATTTGGTAATAGAACGTTGATGCTAGAATAAAGTAAACCGGAAATTACAACATTTTGACTAAGTTTGAATGTGGATTAGTATGATTGATATGATAAGCTATAATTAAAATCACATCAATCATAAAATCATAAAAATCTGCGATAAAAATTGCCATCAATGAATTTATCACTTCAGGGGAAAACAGCAGTTGTTTGCGGCAGTACACAAGGCATCGGTTTAGCTTCGGCAATAGAGTTATCAAAGCTGGGTGCCACCTGTGTGTTGATGGCAAGAAATGAAACTGCATTAAAAACTTCATTGCTGCTGCTTGATATTTCCTTCAATCAGCAGCACAGTTATTTAGCAGCCGATTTTGATAAGCCAGAAACAGTAAAGCAAACCATTGTAAATTTTGTATCACAACACCCGGTACATATTTTAATCAATAACTCTGGCGGGCCTGCAGGCGGGCCTATTGCCACGGCAGCAGAAGAAGATTTTATCAATACATTCAACCGGCATCTTATCTGCAATCATATTCTTACCAAAGCACTAATAGGGTCAATGAAAGCAGCAGGATATGGACGGATCATCAATATTATTTCAACATCAGTAAAAATTCCATTACCAAATTTAGGTGTCTCCAATACCATTCGTGGAGCGGTAGCAAGCTGGAGCAAAACAATGGCAAATGAGCTAGGGCAATTTGGTATCACAGTAAACAATGTATTGCCCGGTGCCACCAACACACAAAGATTACAATCAATTATAGAAACCAATGCTGCCAAACAAAACAAAAGCATTGCAACCATGGAGGAAGAAATGAAAAAAGAAATTCCTGCAAAGCGTTTTGCAGAAGCTGCTGAAGTGGCGAATGCAGTGGCTTTCCTTGCATCGCCTGCGGCTGCTTACATCAATGGAGTTAGTATTGCTGTGGATGGCGGAAGGACAGGAAGTATGTAGTTGAAGGTTGAGAGTTGAAAAGTGTAATCTTACTGCAAAAACACTCTCACCTCTCAACCTTCAACTATCAACTATTTATATGAAACTTGACATACCATATCATCTCGAAAATTTCATCGGCGGAAATTTCATTGGCCCATTAAGTGGTGAATTTTTAGATGGCATCAATCCTGCAACAGCAGAAATTTATTACCAGGTTCCTAACAGCAATAAAAAAGATATTTCTGTTGCGGTGAGCGCTGCACAAAAAGCTTTTGCTGAATGGAGCAATACTGCTGCAGAAAAAAGATTCTCCATTTTAAATAAGATTGCTGACCTGATAGATGAACATGCGGATGAACTGGCACTTGCCGAAACCAACGACAATGGTAAGCCGCTTTGGCTGAGCAAAGCAGTAGATATAAAAAGGGCTGCTGACAACTTCCGTTTTTTTGCAACAGGCATTATGCATTTTGCCAGCGAAAGTCATTTTACCAATGATAAAAATGCAGTAAATTATACATTGCGGCAACCGATTGGTGTTGTTGGCTGTATCTCTCCCTGGAATTTGCCGCTGTATTTATTTACCTGGAAGATAGCACCAGCCTTAGCCGCAGGCAACTGTGTGATTGCAAAGCCAAGTGAAGTAACCCCTGTCACTGCTTTTTTGTTAGGTAAAATTTGTAAAATTGCCGGCCTGCCTGATGGTGTTTTAAATATTGTTCATGGAGATGGCCCTAACTGTGGCGAAGCCATCATTAAGCATCCTGATATTAAAGCCATTTCATTTACAGGAAGCACAAGAGCAGGCGAACGCATAGCCGCCGTGGCGGCTCCGATGTTTAAAAAACTATCACTGGAACTGGGTGGTAAAAATCCAACCATCATTTTTGCTGACTGCGACTGGACAAAATTATTCCAGGAAATTATCCGTTCATCTTTTGGCAACCAGGGGCAAATTTGTTTGTGTGGCAGCAGGATATTGGTTGAGAAAAAAGCATACGAAGAATTTAAAAAACATTTTGTTGACATCACAAAAAAACAATTGGTTGACGACCCTTTAAATGAAAACTCAAAGCAGGGTGCTATTGTAAGTAAAGTACATTTTGAAAAAATTATCAACTGTATCAAAATTGCTAAAGAAGAAGGTGGCTCAATTTTATGCGGCGGCAATGCAGTAAAATTAAAAGGGCGTTGTGCCAATGGATATTTTATTACGCCAACAATTATTGAAGGATTAAATCAAAACTGCAAAACCAACCAGGAAGAAATTTTTGGGCCGGTAGTTACCATACAGCCTTTTGAAACAGAAGAAGAAGCTTTGCAACTGGCCAATGCAACAAACTATGGTTTGGCTGCATCCATCTGGACACAGGACATCAGCAAAGCAAACCGCATGGCGGCAAAAGTGCAGTCGGGAATTATTTGGGTGAACTGCTGGTTGCTTAGAGATTTGCGTACGCCTTTTGGTGGCATGAAAAATAGTGGTGTTGGAAGAGAGGGTGGATGGGAAGCGTTGAAATTTTTTACAGAGGCTAAGAATGTTTGTGTGCAGTTTTAATGCAACGTTTCTCGTTTCTTGTTATTCGTTATTTTGTTTCTCGTTCTTATAATTTGTAATTTATTATTCTATGCCTACAGTAAAAAAATTTACCGAGTTGGAAACATGGCAGTTGGCGAATGAACTGGAAAAAAAAGTCTATGAGCAATTGCATGCAGGTACTTTGGCAAAAGACTTTGCACTAAAAAACCAAATTAATAAATCAGTTGGTTCTGTCCCGGATAATATTGCAGAAGGATTTGGAAGAGGCGGAAGAAATGAGTTTGTTCAATTTTTAAGCATTGCAAGAGCGTCTGCTTCA
This sequence comes from Chitinophagaceae bacterium, assembly GCA_031368105.1. GTDB lineage: Bacteria > Bacteroidota > Bacteroidia > Chitinophagales > Chitinophagaceae > Ferruginibacter. The sequence goes on along the minus strand of JANLQY010000040.1, from coordinate 18,918 downwards.
GAATTACAATCCCAATTAATAAGATGTTTTAACAGAAATCACTTTTCAAAAGATGTGTATGAAGAATTATTTGAGTTAACGGATAAAGTGGGAAATAAAATTGGAGCATTCATACAATACCTCAAACAATCTGAGAAAAGCGAAACGGAATTTCAAAACAGGGTTGCCACCATAGACGAGAAACGAGTAACAATCAACGAAAAACCAGAAATGGTTCATACAACAAATGCTGCAAAACCTTTAGGCGCTTATCCCCATGCAAGAAAAGTTGGCAACCTTTTGTTTTTATCTGGCATTGGATCAAGAAATTCAAAAGACAATTCTATTCCTGGATTAGAACTGGACAATGACGGAAATATTATTAAGTATGATATTGAAGCAGAATGCCATCAATGTTTTGCCAACGTGAAAGCCGTGCTGGAAGCAAGCGGCAGCAGCTGGAATAAGATTGTGGATGTGACAGTTTTTTTAACCAACATGAAAAATGATTTTCCTGTTTACAATAAAATTTACGGGGAATATTTTACAGAAGTACAGGCATGCCGTACAACAGCAGAAGTAAAGAGTTTGCCCACTCCGATTGCGATAGAGTTAAAAGTGATTGCGCTAGTCTGAACAGGGATTTCAGAGGATTAAAAAGATTAAAAAGATTTTATGCAATTTGAAAACACAGCAGTATTTGCAAAAGAGCTTGATGAAAAAGATATTCTAAAAGACTTTCGGAATAAATTTTACATCCCTCTTATCAATGGAAAAGAGTGTATTTATTTTACCGGCAATTCGCTTGGCCTGCAAACAAAATCCACACAGGATTATGTGTTGAATGAACTGGAAGACTGGGCCAACTTTGGCGTGGAAGGCCACTTCCATGCAAAAAAACCCTGGTTGCCGTACCATGAAATTTTCCCGAAACAATTATCAAAAATTGTTGGCTGCCAGCCGGAAGAAGTGGTGGTGATGAACCAGCTTACTGTGAATTTACATTTGCTGATGGTAAGTTTTTACCGGCCCAGTAAACAACGTTATAAAATCATTTGCGAAGCAAAAGCATTTCCTTCTGATCAGTATGCAATGGAGTCGCAGGTAAAATATCATGGCTTTAAATATGAAGATGCTGTGATTGAAGTAAGTCCGAGAGCAGGAGAATATGCGATACGGACAAAAGATATTATTGCTGCAATAAAACAACATGGTGACAGTGTTGCGTTGGTTTTATTTGGTGGTGTAAATTATTATACCGGGCAATATTTCGATCTGCAAACAATTACAAAAGCGGCACATGAAGTGGGTGCCATTGCAGGATTTGATTTGGCACATGCAGCCGGAAATGTTGAATTAAAATTGCATGAGTGGGATGTTGACTTTGCCTGCTGGTGCAGTTATAAATATTTGAACAGTGGACCCGGCGGCGTATCGGGAGTTTATATTCATCAAAAACATTTTACCAATGCCAACACCCCACGCTTTGCAGGCTGGTGGGGACATACAAAGGAAACCCGTTTTAAAATGGATAAAGGTTTTGAGCCCATCCCAACTGCGGAAGGATGGCAATTGAGTAATGCTCCTGTTTTATCAATGGCAGCACACAAAGCATCCATAGATATTTTTGAAGCTGCAGGTATGGAAAATTTATTGGCAAAAGGGAAATTGCTATCCAATTATTTATTATTTATTCTGGATGATATCAATGCTTCTTTAAAAGAAAAAATAATAGAAATAATAACACCACGAAATGAAAAAGGCTGCCAGGTAAGTATGCTGATGCTGCAGCAGGGAAAAGAAGTATTTGAAGTATTAAAACAAAAGGGTGTATTGGTAGATTGGAGAGAGCCTAATGTAATTAGAGTAGCTCCTGTTCCTTTGTATAATACGTTTTCGGATGTTTTCACTTTTGGGCTTATAATTAAAGAAATCGTTTCTCAATAAATGTTTCTCGTTTCTTGTTAGTCGTTAGGCCGTTTCTCGTTTTTTATAACTTAGAGATTAAAATTGCCAGATAAGAGTTTAAGTATGTGAACTGCTAACAAACCAGAAACAAGTAACAAACAACGAGAAACCAGAAACGGTTTAAAAATAAAATGAAAAAAGAAATAATTATAATCGGCGCCGGCTTGGTCGGTTCATTGCTTTCTATTTATTTATCCAAACGTGGATACAAAGTAAAAATATTTGAACGCCGCTCTGATATGCGTAAAGAGAAAATGAGTGCAGGCCGTTCCATCAATCTGGCATTAAGCGACAGAGGTATTAAAGCTTTGGAAGAAGTGGGCATCATGGAAGAAATAAAAAAAATTGCCATTCCCATGCATGGACGCTTTATGCACAATGCGGATGGATCAACAGCATACCAGGCTTATGGAAACGAAGGACAGTTTATTAATTCTGTTTCAAGAGGTGAACTGAATAAAATGCTGATGAACCTGGCGGAACAACACGGAGTGGAATTTTTTTTCAATCACAAATGCGAAAGTATTGACTGGAAAAAGAATACTGCCCAATTTGAAAATGCTACCCATCAACTATCAACTATCAACTATCAACTTTTATTCGGCAGCGATGGAGCCAATTCTGCTGCAAGGCTTACTCACATGCTGCAATACGACCGCTTTCAATTTCGGCAATATTATATTGACTTTGGCTATAAAGAATTAAATATTCCAGCTGGGAAGAACGGTGAATTTTTAATGGAGAAAAATGCGTTGCACATTTGGCCAAGAGGAAATTATATGCTGATTGCATTACCAAATATTGACGGCAGTTTTACCTGCTCCTTATTTTTTCCGTTTGAAGGTAAAGTATCTTTTGCATCACTTGACAGCAAAGAAAAAGTAAGTTCATTTTTTCAAAAAACATTTGCCGATACCATTCCCTTAATGCCAACATTAGAAGATGACTTTTTTAATAACCCAACTTCTTCCTTAGTTACTGTAAAATGTTTTCCATGGGTGAGAGAAGATAAGTTTGCATTGATTGGAGATGCTGCACATGCCATCGTTCCTTTCTTTGGGCAAGGTATGAATTGCGGCTTTGAAGATTGCCGTATTTTAAATTCTTTGATTGACAAACATACAGAAAACTGGGAATTAATATTAGCCGAATATCAAACCTTACGCAAGCCGGATGCTGATGCCATTGCAGAACTTGCATTGAATAATTTTGCAGAGATGAGGGACAAAGTTGCCGACCCACAATTTTTATTACAGAAAAAAATTGAAGCTGCATTCAGTAAAAAATATCCTGACAAATGGATACCGGCTTATGCACAGGTCACTTTCAGTCCGCAGATAAGATACAGCGATGCTTTGAAAAACAGCATTCAGCAGGAAGCCATCATGCAGCAGATAATGGCAATTCCCGGTATTGAAGATAAATGGCAGGAAGAGAAAATTGAGCAGATGATGTTGCAATTAATTGAGCCGTAATTTAACCGGAGTAAAATGCATGCCCGAAGATTTTTTTTACCTGAAAAAAATTACTTTTTCAACCAATCATTGATTTTTTTGTTACTAATATGTTACTGCATAAGACTGCTATCACAGTTATCATAAATTTGTAAAACTACTGTGTAGAACAAGGAAAGACTTGGCCAGCATAGAAATTAAACAACCAAAAAGGACATCCTGCCTGATATACAAACGCATGCTCCTTATCGTTGTATTATAACTTTAAACAAATTTTACCTTTGGTAAAAACCAAAATTAAGTTTGACGGTATAATTGCCGGACAAATTTATTCCTCTAATAAAAAAAATAGCGCCTTACAGCAAATGAAAAAAGAAGTTACAATTATTGGTGCCGGAATGGTAGGCTCTTTGCTTTCAATTTACCTGGTAAAACGTGGCTACAAAGTAAAAGTATATGAACGCAGGGGCGACATGCGGATAGAACAGGTTGTTGCCGGACGCACCATCAACCTGACACTAAGCGACCGTGGCATCAGGGCGCTGGAAGAGGTAGATATATTCAATGATATAAAAAGTATTGCCAAACCTATGTATGGCAGATTGATGCACAATACTGATAACAGTACCGTATCGCAGCCTTATGGCAGAGACGACCAATGCCTTTATTCTGTTTCAAGAACTGGCTTTAATAAAATATTGATGAACCTGGCAGAACAAAAAGGAGTGGAATTTCATTTCCACGAAAGCTGCACCCATATTGACTGGGACACAAATATCATCAGCTTTTCAAACACAATAAACGGCGAAACCAGCTTTGTAAAAAGTGAACTTACTTTTGGCAGTGATGGTGCTTATTCTGCCTCCAGGCTTACCAATCAATTACAGCACTCACGCTTTCAATATGAACAAAGCTATATTGAATACGGCTATAAAGAATTAACTATTCCGGCTGGCGCAAATGAAGAATTTTTATTATGCCCCCAGGCATTGCATATTTGGCCAAGAGGCCATTACCTGATGATTGCCATGCCCAACTGCAGCGGCAGTTTTACCTGCACTTTATTTTTTCCTTATGAAGGTGCAGCATCTTTCAGCAGCCTTGATACTAAAGAAAAAGTAAGGTCTTTTTTTGAAAGTAATTTTGCAGATGCTCTGCCATTGATGCCAACACTGACAGAAGATTTTTTTACCAACCCTACTGCTGCACTGGTTACCATCAAATGTTTTCCGTGGATCAGGGATGATAAGTTTACATTGATTGGTGATGCGGCACATGCCATTGTACCCTTTTACGGGCAGGGCATGAACTGCGGCTTTGAAGATTGTGTGATACTTAATCAACTGATGGATAAATACCAGGATGATGACTGGCAAAGCATTCTAAAGGAATTTGAGCAATTACGCAAACCGGATGCTGACGCCATTGCAGACCTGGCATTAAATAATTTTGCAGAGATAAGGGATAAAGTGGCAGACCCAAAGTTTTTGCTGGGGAAAAAAATTGAAGCAGCTTTCAGTGATAAACATCCTGATAAATGGATACCGGCTTATGCACAGGTAACTTTCAGGCCCGACATCAGGTACAGTGATGCTTTAAGAAATGGATTGCGGCAGGAAAAAATTATGCAGGAAATAATGGATACTCCAGGTATTGAGCAGGATTGGGATTCTGTTTCCATTGAAAAAATAATTTTGGGAAAAATACTGGCGTAATTATTTAAAAAATCAAAGCAAAAGATTTTATATAAAGTATCAAATAATTGCAGTAAAAATATTCAACTGAATTGTTGAACGCTGATTTATTTACTTTTGCTGCATGACAAGAAAAGAATTAACCCAACAAATAAGTCTAAAGAAATCTTATCTCTGTGTTGGTTTGGATACCGATCTTCCCAAAATACCTGCTCACCTGCAAAGCCATCCTGATGCAGTATTTGAATTTAATAAAGCTATCATTGATGCCACCAAAGACCTGTGTGTGGCGTACAAAATCAACACTGCCTTTTACGAAGCAATGGGACTGAAGGGCTGGGAAGCAATGGAGAAAACAGTACGCTATATCCCCAACGAACATTTTACCATAGCCGACGCTAAACGTGGCGATATCGGAAATACTTCTACCCAATACGCCAAAGCATTTTTTGAAAAACTCCCTTTTGATTCTATCACCGTTGCACCTTACATGGGCGAAGACAGTGTAAAGCCATTTTTACAATTTGAAAATAAATGGGCCATTGTTTTGGGATTAACTAGTAACGAAGGCAGCAAAGATTTTGAACAGCTTTTATTTTCCGAAGTAAATAAAAATGACAGTGCTGAGTTATTATACCAAACGGTTTTAAAAAAAGTAAGCCAGTGGGGCACTCCTGGTAATTTAATGTTTGTAGTTGGTGCTACTAAAGCTGAAGAATTGGCAATCATCAGAAAAATTATTCCTGACCATTTTATATTGGTGCCGGGTGTTGGCTTCCAGGGCGGCAGTTTAGCAGAGGTAAGCAAACACGGGCTGAATAAGGATTATGGCTTACTGGTAAATGCAAGCCGTGCCATTATTTATGCCGGTGAAAAAGAAAATTTTGCTGAAGAAGCCAGGGTCATTGCACAACAGTACCAGGCTGAAATGTCTGTTTATTTATCATAGTGTTAAGATTGCTTTGACTATTTTGCTGATATAAACAATTAGCAAAATGAAAAATCTACTCATTTTATCAAGTCTTTTTCTTTTTTCAATTCCTTCATTTGCCCAAACAAAAGCAACACCTGCCGGTAAAATTTTAGCTGCTGCTTACAAAGAGGCAGCAGAACAGCATAAAAAAGTATTGGTAATTTTTCATGCAGGCTGGTGTGGGTGGTGCCGCAAAATGGATGCCTCCATCAACAGCCCGGAATGCAAAAAATTATTTACCGATAATTATATCATCACCTATTTGGTAGTGCATGAATCGGATAATAAAAAGCAACTTGAAAATGAAGGGGCTGATGTATTACTGAAACAATACAAAGCTTTTGATTCCGGGATTCCTTTTTGGGTAATGCTGGATAAAGATGGAAATTTATTGAATGACAGTTTTATAAAAAATGTAGATGGTGCTGCTTTCAATATCGGTTGTCCGGCAAGTGAAGAAGAAGTAACAGCTTTTATAAAAATATTAAAAGCTACTTCGTCATTAAGTGATAAAGAACTTGCGGCCATTTCGGCTGTTTTCAGAAAGAATGAAAAAAAATAATTAAAAAAAAGGGATCACACAATTTAACTGGTATAAAAAAAGGGATGTCGAATGACACCCCTTTTTAAGTCAAGATATACTTTATTGCTTCACAAATTTGGAAGTGATGATATTATCACCGTTAATTACTTCAAGTATGTATTCTCCTTTTGACAATTTAGAGATATTAATTGACTGTGGGTTGATGATCATTCTTTGTTCCATTACTGAAACACCTTTCACATCAAGTATCCGCAAAACACTCTTGTTAGTTATTTCTCCAAGCACACTTACATTGAGAATATTAGTAACCGGGTTTGGATAAACCTTGATAACACCCTTACCTGTTGTTACACTAATATCTGGTTTAGAAGCTGTACCCAATGCTACTTTCAAGGTGTAACAGGAAGTGGAACTGTTGGCACCGTTATAACCATATACCTGTGCATAGTAAGTACCGGCAGCAACTGTGTAACTAATGCTTTCACTGGTAGTACTTCCATTTTGAGAAATCGCCAGCTGGGTACCTGCACTGTTCAGCAACTTAAGATCATAATCGCCTGGCAATGTAGTAAGCGTAATAGTAATAGTACCACCTGTAGTAATTGCAAATTTGTAATTATCAATATCTCCACTTGGGCTAATCAAGCCTGTTATGTTGGTATTGAACGGAATAGTAGCAGCGCCTGAAATAGTGCCGTTAGTACTGTTGTCATAGGCACTGATACAACTTGTTACTGTTGTTGCAGTTGCTTTTATGGTATAACAAGTTTGACTGTTAGCACCGCTGTAGCCAATTACTTTAATATGATAAGTGCCGGCAGCCTGGTTGCTTAAACTAACAGATTCTGTAGCAGTAGTACCAAGGCTTGATCCTATTTGTGTACCTGCACTGTTATAGATATACAGATCATAATCAACACCAGATGGGCCGACAAGATTGTATGCAATATTACTGGTTGCCGTTGTTGTTATTTTATAATAATCAATATCGGTAGAGTTACTGATAGCAGCAGAATTGGTAACACCTGAAGTAATAGCTATTGCAGCCGACAGTGTTTCATTTGGTTCAAATGCAGTAACGCAGCTGGTGGTAGTTGATGAGGTAGTAAAGCTGGAAGTTGCATAAGCGCCTGCACCGGATGTACAGTTACCCCTTACTCTCCAGGTGTATCCTGTTGATGCTGTTAAACCACTTATTGAGACAGAAGTTGCAGTTGTAGCAGTTGCAATATTCGTCCAGGTTGTTGCTCCTGTTAGTTGATAATCTGCATCATAATTATTAGCACCGCTTAATGCTGTCCATGCTACAGTAGCGCCACTACTGGTAATTGAGCTGCTTGTTAACCCACTAGCTGTACCGCATGTCACTAAAGTTGTAAATGATGCCTGTGTATAATTACCTGCACCTGATGTACAGTTTGCCCTCACCCGGTAATTATATACAGTACCGGATGTCAATCCACTTAAAGCAGCAGTAAGCGAAGTGGTTCCAGTTACTGCATTCGTCCAGACTGTTGCTCCATTAGCCTGGTAATCTACGTCATAAGAAACAGCACTTGTAACAGCAGCCCAGCTAACTGTTGTACTGCTCACTGTAATAGAAGAAGCCGTTAAGCCTGAAACAGTACCACATGCTGCAGCCGTTGTAAAGCTTGAAGAGATATAATTACTGCTGCCCGCTGTACAGTTTGCTCTTACACGCCAGGTATAGCTGGTATTTAATGTAAGTGAACTTAAATTTACCGAAGTAGCAGTATTAGCTGTTGCAGCATTGGTCCAGGTAGTAGCTCCTGTTAATTGATAATCTACATCATAAGAAACAGCATTTGTAACAGCTGTCCAGCTTACAGTAGCAGAAGTTGTTAAAATATTAGAAGATACCAATCCTGTAGGATCGCCACAGCTATTACAGTTATCTAAAGTAAAAGAAGCAATACGGGTACTCCAGGTAGAAGCTGCATTCCATTCTGACGTTACCCAAAAAGTAATGCCATCAGGATCACAAACCAAATGATTATAATCACCATAACGGGTACTCCCATTAGCAGCTGTGCCTGCAATGATCACATTCTCTGTATAGGTCATTGAATTTAATGCATCGCACTGTTTCCGTCCGGTGTACCTCACCCCAGGGTAAACACCAGTAGCACTGCTGCTAACATTGTACACCAAACCAATATTGCCAGCTGCATCATAACAGATGGTTGGCATCCAGCGATGGGTATTATCGGGTGAATAAGTACTCTGTTGATATACACTCCAGCTGGTTCCAGTCTTTCTTAATTCGTACCAGCGTGGTGCAGCAATACTGCTTCCTTTATTTACTACATACGTCATTACAATACCTTCATAACTACCAAAATTCCTGTAGATTGGTTGATTCATCACCCTTGAATCAAGATCTTCTACTTTGGTTGTTGAACCCGGTTGGGAGATACATTCTCCACGGGTAGATGTACAAATATCTGTGGTGGCAGCAGTAACAGCCAATGATGATTTTTGAACTACTATAGAAGATGATGGAGTGGTAAAATTTACTTTAAATTCTACTAACCCGATACTATCAGTAGCAGAACCGCTCCAGGTGTCGTCATTCATAAATGCAAATAAACCACCAGTTCCTGTTACAGGCAGTGTGCTTCCTTCCCACTTTACCGGCGCCATAGAAAAATGTTTATTAGTAGAACCCAATGTAAATTTTTGCATGGTAGCAGTTGTATTACCTGCAATCATTTTAGTCCTGTCAAATGCATAAACTGAAGAACCTGCATAAGTGGTGCCACTGGCAAAATCGTTCGTAGTTGCATAATATGCATCATTCCATATACTGTATTTTGGATAATCAGGAAAAGTAGCCCCGGTAGAAAAGAAGTACACATACCATGATCCGCTTGGATCGCTGGTTGCACTAACGGCAATGATCAATCCTTCAGTGGTAGTTTGTGTCTTATCTGCAAATTCTGTCATTACAAACCTGTTTGCACCCTGATCGTATAACACAATTGGATCTCCTAATCCTCCTTTCCCTGTAATGGCATTCAGGTATGTTTGTGCCACTACCTGTCCACCGGTTTTATTAAATACTTTAAACAATGCACCACTGCTGCCATTGATCATTTGAATGATATGATTGGGGCCTACACACATAGTTGGATCTGGTGGGTTCAATGGCTGGTAACCCATGCCATTAAAGTTTTGAACAATAGCCCGCTGCATATTCTGATGAGGCAGGTTCGGGTATGTTTTTTGAAGAGTTGGGTCTTCTGTGAAATTCTGTGTAGTGGGAAATTTAGAGTTATTTGGACCTTCTTCCAGGTCTTCGTCTTTGCCGATAATACCATTCAAATCCCTTACAACTTTAGGGTTGTAACCAAGAGGCAGTTTAAAATCCCTTAATGGAGGAGTCACCTTTATAAGTTGTCCGGTAACTACAATTGGATTTTGAGCAAGCACTCTCTCCTGAGCTCTTATTGACAGGAGTGAAAAAAACGCTAATGCAGTACATAAAAATTTAAGCATGATCGTAAAATTTAGTTTGGAAATTTCAAGCTACAAAATACTTAGCCAAGTAAAGAATATAAATCACGGTTAACATCCTGTTAGGATTTAGTACAGTTAATAAAAAGTTGAATATCGTTCTTAATAAATATTCAACTTGTATTCATACGTTTTTTAAAAGAAAATTATGAACCGTAATAAAAAAACGGGCTGCAAAAAATGCAGCCCGTTGTAATGATCATATTATTTCTCAGCTTATTGCTTTATCACTTTTGCATTCAATACTTCGCCATTGGCGGTAACTACTTTTACCAGGTACATCCCTCTTGCCAGTTTAGAAATATTCATTTGTGAATTTACCTGTGCAGTGCGTTGAGCAGCTACCTGCCTGCTATTAACATCATACACTTTAATTTCTGACACACCATCAAAGCCTGTAAGATTGATGTTCAGTTTGTTCTGTACCGGATTTGGATATACACTCAGTACTTTTTTGCTGCTGTACACAGGTATGTTATCACCAGACCTGGTTGCAGTACCCAATGCTACTTTTAATGTATAACATGAAGTAGCACTGTTGGCTCCATTATATCCGAATGCCTGTGCATAGTATACGCCTGCTGCTGCAGTATAACTAATCGTTTCACTTGTTGTACTTCCGTTTTGAGAAATACCAACCTGGGTTCCGGCACTATTCAACAATTTTAAATCATAATCAGCAGGCAGTGTAGTCAGTGTAAGTGTAATAGTGCCTCCTGTTGTAATAGTGAATTTGTAGTTATCAATATCAGCACTTGGGCTAATCAAGCCTGTTATGTTGGTATTGAATGGAATAACCGCAGCTCCGGCAGTAGTTCCGTTGGCACTGTTATCATAAGTGCTGATACAGCTTGTAACTGGTGTAGCAGTTGCTTTAATTGTATAGCAGGTTGCGCTGTTAGCTCCACTATAACCAATCACTTTAATATAATAAGTACCGGCAGCCTGGCTGCTTAAACTAACTGTTTCTGTGGCAGTGGTACCTGCGCTTGAACCAATTGACGTACCAGCACTATTATAAATTGTTAAATCATAATCCACACCAGATGGGCCAACAAGATTGTAAACAATATTATTGGTGCCTGTAGTTGTAATGCTGAAATAATCAACATCAGTAGCTGTGGTAATAGCAGCTGAGTTGGTTACACCAGAAGTGATGGGAGCAGCAGCAGCCTGGGTTTCATTCGGCTCAAATGCTGTAGCACAGGTAGATGCAGCAGTTGTTGTAAACTGTGCAGCAGCAGCTGTGCTTGAACCTGATGAACAGTTCGTAGTTACTCTCCAGTCATACAAAGAAGATGCAGTCAAACCTGTTAAGCTTGCAGAAACAGCAGTTTGCGCTGTTGAGAAACTTATCCAGGTAGAGGATGAATTCAATTTATAATCTACGGCATAACTAACGGCACCGCTTGCAGCAGTCCAGCTAACTGAAGCTGTTGTTGAACCTGGTGTTGATGTTAATGCTGTTGGTGCATTACATGCAGGAGGTGCTGTAGTTGTAAACTGTGCAGCAGTAGTTGATGTTGTACCGGAAGGACAAGTTGCACTTACTCTCCAGTCATACAAAGAAGATGCAGTCAACCCTGTTAAGCTTGCAGAAGTTCCTGTTTGTGCTGTTGAGAAGCTTGTCCAGGTAGAGGATGAATTTAATTTGTAATCTACTGCATAGCTTGTAGCAGCAGTAACAGGAGTCCAGCTAACAGCCGCAGTTGTTGAACCCGGCGTTGATGACAATCCTATTGGTGCAACACACACTGTTTGTGTAGTGAACTGTGCAGCAGCAGCAGCGCCAACTCCGGAAGTACAAGTGGCTGTAACTCTCCAGTCATACAAACTTCCGGAAGCAAGGCCTGTAAAACTTGCAGCCGTTGTTGTTTGTGCTGTTGAAAAACTTGTCCAGGTAGAGGATGAATTTAATTTATAATCCACAGCATAGCTTGTAGCACCGCTTACAGCAGTCCAGCTAACATCAGCACTACTTGTTGTAACTGCAGAAGATGCTAAACCAGTTGCAGTACCGCAGGCAGTACCGGCAGTGATAGTAAAATTGGTATTAGAAATATCAAAGAAGATATTACCAACTGCTTCCACTTTTATTCTTGCTGTAGTAGTTGCTGTGTTTGGAATCACCAAGGTTTCTGTACCATCATTTGGTGTACTTGCTGCCAATACGGTTGGGAATGTTTGACCACCATCGGTACTCAATGAAATTTTCACATTAGCACAACTTACAGGTGTTGCTGTAGTACTTGCAACAGTCCAGGTAATGGCTTGTGATGAATTACCAGCCCATGAAACGGCTGTGTTTGGTGAACTAACTGCAAATGGGCCTGAAGCCGTACTAACAGTAACAACCATATCAGTAAACTGTGTTTGACCAACGGAGACTGGTGCAGTAGAACTGTAAGGAGCATTATCTCTTACAGTCAACCTGAAATTCAATGTTCTTGCAACTGAACTTAATGCTTCTGTATTGGTGCCTGCATCGCCACCCGTTAAAGGTCCACTTATAAGTGCACCAGTAAGAATAGTTGCCAGTTTTGGAAAATACCTTGTTGGAGATACAGTAGGGCTGAATGATATCCAGTTAGGACCGGATGCTTTAGTGGCACTTGCAACACTGCTTGCTCCTGTTTGTGAGGATGAGGCATTATCATTTTCTTCCCAGCAATAAGTCAACACATCGCCGGCATTGGCATCAGTAGCTGAACCTGTGAGTGCAAAAGGAGTACTCTTTGGAATAGTATAATTGCTGACAGCTGCAACAACCGGTGTTGCATTGGTTATAACTGTAGTTACCGGGCAGGTTTTAGTTGCCAAGTTAGCCTGAATTTGAGCAATTGTAGCCTCATGATAAATATCAATAGAATGATTTGCCACATCTTGGCTGGTGATACCAGCATAGCCCATAATGGTGATACCAGAACCTATTTCTTTATTTACACCAGTACCTTCATTGCTCATGGAGAAAGTGTGATTGCCTCCTAATTGGTGTCCTACTTCATGCACTACATAATCAATATCGAAATTATCGCCCTGTGGGATAGCATCCGCAGGAGAAGTAAATCCACTTCCCTTCGATCCATTTACACAAACACAACCGATACAACCAGCATTACCTCCACCACCGGAAGCACCAAATAAATGCCCGATATCATAATTGGCTTCTCCAATAACCGAAGTTAAGGTTGATTGCAACTGGGCATTCCATGTTCCGCCAGCTCCTGTAGCTGCGGCATCATAAGGATCTGTTGCAGGGTTATAATAAATAACATTCGTAGATGCTGCAACAAGGTTTAGGTGTAATGCCAAATCTTTTTCATACACACCATTACAACGTGTAAGAGTCGCATTAATCCCCGCTAAAACCAAACTAACTTGAGATGCACTTGTAGCACCAAAGTAATTTGAATATTCAGCCGTAACTGATTGTGCCAAACGCATCGTTTTTAAATCCCCGCCAGACCTTGCAGTGCTGGCTGTATTAATAACTTCTCCATTTATTTCAGAAGCTAATCTTTGATCTTGTGTGGTACAGCTCCAGGGCAGGCGCCCCGGTGTTCTTTGAGATTTGAACACAGCATATACTTTGTGATCCTGTGAATATGGTTCAATGAATTCACTTTCTTTATCAGTCCTGAAAACCATTGTCTGTAAGCCCTGAGGAGAGAAACTCAATTTTAGGGTTGCATATTTATCCGTGATGCCTTTACCCGAAAAAGCCCTGATCTCTGGAAAACGTGTCTGTAGTGCAGGTTCAAAATTGGAAGCTTCAAACACTTCAAATTGTTCAATTTGCCCGTCAGCATTTGGAAGGGAAATAACTGTTGAATGCTTTGAAGCATTGCCAACAACAGTATACAATTCCTGCTTTAATGGATCAATATTTACATTAAATAATTTGAATGCTGTAGGAAACGAAACCCTTGATACAGCTTTGTCAGTAGTGATTCTACCAGCGTTAGTGTGTGAAGACCAAAAAATTCTTTCTTGCGCCATCACAGTATTCAAAAATGTGAGTGACAGAAAAATTAGTAAGAGTTTTCTCATAAACAATTTGGTTTTTAAATTTTTTGAAAGAATGAATATAGAGAGATTTTTTTATACGAAGGTAAAGAGTGGAGAACTATTTTATCCCCGTTAACAAACGGTTTACAGGGATAATACCTGGTAATTATACCTTTTATAAAATATACCTCCTTGACAGATGCCATTCAATTGCTAACTTGCCATCATGCTAAAACCAGCTTTCAGCTTACTTAAAAAAGATGTGCTGCTTGAACTAAGGCAGCAACATACCTTCTACGGCATACTATTATATATAGCATCTACCATATTTGTTTTGTATTTATCAGTTGACGAATTGGAAGCTAATGTTTGGAATGGTTTATTTTGGGTGATACAGTTATTTGTATGTGTAAATGCCGTGGCCAAAAGTTTTTTACAGGAAAGCAAAGGGCGGATGTTGTACTACTACTCAATTGTATCGCCGGTACAGTTTATCATAGCAAAACTATTGTACAATATTGTCATCATGCTGCTGATGAGTAGCATCAGCCTGTTACTGTTTTTTATTTTTTTAAACAACCCTGTAAATAAGTCGGGGCAATTTTTAGGTATCGTATTGCTGGGTGGTGCAAGCATTAGTTTGGTATTTACTTTAATGAGTGCTATTGCAGCTAAGGCACAGCAAAATGCAGCACTGGTAGCCATTCTCGGCTTTCCGGTAATACTGCCTTTACTGTTGTTATTAATGCGGCTGAGCAAAGCAGCTTTTAATGAAATATTCAGGGAAGGTGCATTGCTGCAGATAGCTGGATTAATCGTTGGGTTGGATGCATTGATCATTGCAATGGCAGTGATACTGTTTCCTTATTTGTGGAAAGAGTAATTACCAAAACGGATTGAAATAATTTTATTGTTTCTTATGCTTTACCCTACCTTTGCCGCACTCTTTTAAAAGGCATGTTATTGTGAATAAAAGCTGGTGGAAAATAGTATCTTTTTGCTTGTTGGTTTACACCATTATCGGTGGTTTCTTGCTGGATGTGCCCCACCTTTTTATTCTGAACGAAACCATCCGCAACCTTTACTTTCATGTGGCCATGTGGTTTGGCATGATGATCCTTTTTACTGTAAGTTTTGTGTACAGCATCAGGCACCTCCGCAACTTTAATTACAGTTACGATATTTATGCTCATCATTTTGCAGCGCTTGGCTGTTTGTTTGGCATATTGGGCTACAGCACAGGTATCATCTGGGTTTCCGTTACCTGGGTAACCGACCAGGGTCAGTCGATGGGCAGCATATTGAGAGAACCAAAATTAATTGGTGCAGCCATTGCCTTATTAATTTATGGTGCCTATTTTGTTTTGAGAGGATCATTTACAGATATAGATAAAAGAGCAAGAATCAGTGCTGTGTATAATATTTTCGCTTTTGTGATGCTGTTCCCCAGCATCTGGATCATTCCAAGATTGGTGGGCAGCCTGCACCCGGGTGCACCGGGCAGCGACAGTGGCAACCCGGCTTTAAATTTTAAAGATATTGACAGCAGGTTAAGAATGGTTTTTTATCCTGCGGTAATTGGATGGACTTTGCTGGGTGTATGGATTGCCACACTAAAAATAAGACTGCAACTTTTAAAAGATAAAAGCCTGCTGCACCAGGAGCCGGTAAAAAAATAAGCGCCATGAAATACCTGAAAAAATTATCCTTATTGCTGTTTACTGTTTTTGTTGCTTCAGTTGTTTTTGCACAAGACGGCAAACAGGTAGAGATGGCAGATACCATGCGGAGCAATGGAAAAATCTACATTGTGGTGGCAGTATGCCTTACCATTTTAATTGGTTTGTTTCTGTACGTTTTTATGGTTGACAGAAAAGTAGCAGCATTTGAAAAATCATTAAAGGATTAATAAAATTATGCAGATAAAAGATCAATAATGGTCTACAGCACAAGAGTGCGATGCAACTATGCCGCCATGAAAAACCAAAGCCCGAAACAAAATAAAAAATTACGTTGGATTCCATAGCAGCTTGCCAGTTGCTATCTTCATAAATACGATTGCTTAATTAAAAACATTTTTAAAACAACTTTATGTCAGCACAAAACCCGTATAGTTTTTTCCAGAGTGTGGAGAAAAGTTTTGACAAAGCCGCCAAATTTACCAAATGGGATTTGGGCATCTTAGAACAAATTAAAGCCTGTAACAGTGTGTATCAAATGCGTTTCCCTGTAAAGCGGGACAATGGTTCCATTGAAGTAATTGAAGCCTACAGGGTTCAGCACAGCCAGCACAAATCGCCCTGCAAAGGTGGTATCCGTTTCAGTGATGAAGTGAACCAGGATGAAGTGATGGCACTTGCCGCACTGATGACTTACAAATGTGCCATTGTGAATGTGCCTTTTGGCGGAGGCAAAGGCGGCATCAAAATAAATCCACACAAATACAGTGTGTACGAACTGGAAAAGATCACCCGCCGTTACACTTCTGAATTAGTAAAGAAAAATTTTATTGGCCCCGGCATTGATGTTCCGGCACCAGACTATGGCACCGGCGAAAAAGAAATGGCCTGGATAGTGGATACCTACGCTTCATTGAAGCCGGGAGAAATTGATGCTGCAGGTTGTGTAACCGGTAAACCAATTACACAAGGAGGTGTACGTGGTCGTAAGGAAGCTACCGGCCTTGGTGTTTTCTTTGGCATACGGGAAGTATGTAATATGCCCGATGTGATGAAGAAGCTGGGTCTTTCTACAGGCATTGAAGGAAAGACAGTGGTGGTGCAGGGTTTGGGTAATGTGGGCTATCACTCCGCAAAATTTTTCAGGGAGAATGGTGCTAAAGTAGTTGCAATTGCTGAACACAATGGTGCCATCTATTGTGCAGACGGACTTAATGAGGAAGAAGTTTTTCAGTATAAATTGAAGAATCACACCGTACTCAATTTTCCTGGTGCTACCAACTTTGATATAACTACTGATGCGCTGGAAATTGAATGCGACATATTGATACCGGCGGCTCTTGAAAATGTTATCAATGCAGAAAATGCACCAAGGATAAAAGCAAAGATTATTGGTGAAGCAGCCAATGGCCCCTGCACACCGGAGGCAGATGAAATATTTATACAAAAAGGAATTTTGTGTGTGCCGGATATGTACCTGAATGCTGGCGGTGTAACGGTTAGTTATTTTGAATGGCTCAAAAACCTTAGCCATGTTCGTTATGGCCGGATGGAAAAACGGTTTACCGAAAATTTGAATACACACATCCTTACACAGATTGAAGAATTAAGTGGTAAGAGAGTGAGTGATATTGAAAGAACATTTATCATGCACGGGCCAGATGAACAGGATCTGGTTCACAGCGGACTGGAAGAAACCATGATCAGCGCTACCAGGGAGATTATGGATATCTGGAAAAACAATCCTGACATTCCAGATATGCGTACCGCAGCTTATGTGAGTGCTATTAATAAAGTAGCTACCAGCTATGTTGAGTTGGGTATTTTTCCATAAAAAAATAATTGAAACCTTAAATAAAAAATGCTCCAGAACCGGAGCATTTTTTATTTATCTAGTCGCTTTGCAAATGCAAAAACTTTTGAAAAAGCAATTTATTATTACCAGCAGTTTTGCCAAACAGTACCATCATACACCCTGAGTTTATTAAGGGTGCTGTCAAAATAAATATCCCCTTTTCCAGGATTATCCGGAGCAGTATCTCTCGGCTCAAGCCTCAGTACATCCTTTACATGTAAACTTCTTTGTGGGTCACAAACATTGACACCCATTTTACTATTACCACAATCTGCCGTGCCGGAGTACAGGTGGCCAATCTCTGTTGCATCCAATGCCCTGTTCCAGATTCCAATGTCATCGATCACCCCATTGAAAGGATCGCCGGTACTTGCAAAATAACGCAGATGGTCATAACCAAATCTTAAGCCACCGCCAATGCAGCTGTCTATCAAACCTTGTATGGAGGCTGAATTTTCTAACACACCATTTTTATAAAGCTTAGTTGTTGTGCCATCAAAAGTTGTTACTAAATGTGTCCAAACGCCTGTATCAGTTGATGTACCTGTACCGGGGCCAAGCCATCCAACCGAAGAAACACAATTACTGCTATACTTTGCAGCAGAAAACGGTTTACCTCCTACATCAAGTGTTAAAGCATAGGCTTCCCCTGCTGCCGACATTGAGCCCTTATAAATCACCTGGTTTATTTTAGTAGTATCTTTATTTTTTACCCAGGCACTCAGCGTTAATTTTCTGCATCGCAGAGACGCTGCATCTGCCACATCGATCCGGCTGTCGGCACCATTAAATAAATAAGCAGCATTGGGATTTCCAAAACGGTCAGCAGTTAATGCAGCAACTGTCACAGTTCCATTATTTCCTTTACCGCTGTTGTCATTGGCATTGCCATTGAATGGCCACCAACCCATTTGCAGGAACATAATCCGGGGTATCGATTTGGGCAAAAATATTTAAGCTGGAAAATAAGAGTGTCGGCAGGATAAACTTTTCAAATTCATTTTCATTTTGTATTAATTAAAAATTGTACAATAAAAGAAGCCTGTTGCAAACATATAAAAAAAATGCAACCCCATTCAACAACAGGATAAAATAGGAATTACCGCTTCGGTTTATTTGGAAAAATTTACTGTACAATCAAACTTGTTTTCACCTGCACCTAATTCATTGGCAGCAGCATTACTAATCCTTACCAGCAGGCCGGAATTTTGTTTTATATCAGGCATT
>JANLQY010000037.1:0-5850 GCA_031368105.1 Chitinophagaceae bacterium | reverse complement strand
CTGTTTGAGTTAATTAAAATATTTATCCTATTGCATAATTAAAGTTGAAAAAAGGTATGCCGTACAAGGGAGTGACACAACGATGACGCCACAAAGAACTAAAGCTGGTATCAAAAATAATTAACTCAAACAGCTTCTTAAACTATCTTTTAATAAATAATTACGAAATTCTGATAAAACTAATAAATGAAATTAAGGCCATGCTTATTGCTTTGATTGCAAAGGTTAGAGCCTGACTTATTACTTACAACTTATTACTTACAACTAATATGAAACTCTGGCAAAAAGATATTACTGCATTAAAGGAAGTTGAAAAATTTACTGTTGGTAACGACCGGGAACTCGATTTATATTTAGCTCCTTTTGATGTATTGGGTTCCATTGCACATGTAACAATGCTGGAGTCGGTTGGCTTATTGCAGAAAGATGAAATGGAATTGTTGACAGCTGAGTTAAAAAACATTTATACACAGATAGTAAACCCTTCAACATGCGTAGGCTTGCCTTACACCCCTTCAGGGGATGAGGGCGGCTTTACTTTGGACGAAGGCGTGGAAGACATTCACTCACAGGTAGAATTAATGCTCACCAAAAAGTTGGGAGATGTTGGTAAAAAAATTCACAGTGCAAGAAGCAGAAACGACCAGGTGCTGGTAGACCTGAAATTATTTTTAAGAAGCGAAATAGAAAAACTGACAGTTGATGTAAAGGCTTTGTTTGATGTACTGATTCAGCAAAGTGAAATGTATAAAAACCATTTGCTGCCGGGCTATACTCATTTGCAGTTGGCCATGCCTTCTTCTTTTGGCCTGTGGCTGGGAGCCTATGCAGAAAGCCTGGTGGATGATTTAATAACATTGCAGGCCGCTTTTGAAGTGGTGAATAAAAATCCATTGGGCTCCGCTGCCGGCTATGGTTCTTCTTTTCCTATCAATAGAAA
Organism: Chitinophagaceae bacterium; assembly: GCA_031368105.1. Lineage (GTDB taxonomy): Bacteria > Bacteroidota > Bacteroidia > Chitinophagales > Chitinophagaceae > Ferruginibacter. The sequence goes on along the minus strand of JANLQY010000037.1, from coordinate 4,910 downwards.
ACTGACAACAGAATTGCTGGGCTTTGAAGATTTGAATTACAATGTGGTGTATTCACAAATGGGCCGGGGCAAAACAGAACGGATAGTGTCAGGCGCTATGGCAAATATTGCCGCCACACTTGCCAAACTGAGTATGGACGCCTGTTTATTTCTCAATCAAAATTTTGGCTTCATCAGTTTTCCTGATGAACTTACCACCGGCAGCAGCATTATGCCGCACAAAAAAAATCCGGATGTATTTGAATTGATCCGCTCTCATTGCAACCGCATCCAGGCATTGCCGAATGAAATTATGATGATGACAACTAACCTGCCATCGGGCTATCACAGGGATTTGCAGTTGCTGAAAGAACATATCATTCCTGCATTTGAAAATTTACATGGCTGCCTGCAAATGGCCGGACTGATGTTGACCAACATGCAGGTAAAAGAAAATATCCTGGAAGATGAAAAATACAAATTCCTGTTTAGTGTGGAGGAAGTGAATAAGCTGGTGTTGCAGGGTATTCCTTTCCGGGATGCGTATAAAAAAATTGGTGCTGAAATAGAGCAGGGGAATTTTAAATACAACACTGCTGTTAATCATACCCACGAAGGTTCTATTGGAAATCTATGCAATGAGCAGGTGAGCCGCAATATGGATATTGTTTTGAAGCGGTTTAATTTTAGTAAAATCAATAATGCTTTGCAGCAATTATTACAGTAAATTGCCCACTCATTATATTACAACCTCACAAAAGTATTGGGTAAGTATAATTTTATTGGCTGTATTTTTTGTTGGGGTTTCAATCATTTTAATCCCGGCGAATCAACAGGAAACTGGCGGTGGAATAGCTGCATAAAGTAATGTTGTACAAGAGTGCGACGCCAATGAAGTTGAACGAAGAAATATTGCCGGGCTCAAAAAATAGTAATGCCGGCTCTTTACTTTTGTGGCAAAAATAATTTCCTATGGCAGATGCCATTCAAAAAAAACGCATAGCAATATTTGGTTCTACCGGCTCTATTGGAACGCAGGCATTAGAAGTAATCCGTGCCAATCCAGGTTTATTTGAAGCCGAAATATTAACTGCACAAACCAACGCAGATCTGTTGATAAAACAGGCACTGGAGTTTAAGCCCAACGCCGTGGTGATTGGTGATGAAGCTTTACATCAAAAGGTAAAGGATGCATTGACACAAACAGATACCAAAGTTTTTGCCGGAGAAGCAGCACTGGAAGAAACAGCTGACTTTGACAGCTACGACATGATGCTGGCGGGCATTGTGGGTTTTGCAGGTCTTAAACCAACTTTAAAAGCGGTGGGCAAAGGCAAAGCGGTGGGGCTTGCCAATAAAGAGACGCTGGTGGTGGCAGGTGATATTGTGATGAAGAAAGCATACGAAAAAAGGGCACCGGTCATTCCGGTGGATAGTGAACACTCAGCCATTTTTCAATGCCTAGTGGGAGAGGGCAGAAATAAGATAGAAAAGATCATACTAACGGCAAGCGGTGGCCCATTTTTAGGAAAGAAGCCAAATTTTTTGGTAAATGTAAAAAGAGATCATGCACTGCAGCATCCTAACTGGAACATGGGTGCAAAAATTTCGATAGACTCTGCAACCCTTATGAATAAAGGGCTGGAGATGATTGAGGCCAAATGGCTGTTCAACCTGCAGCCCGATCAGATACAGGTGGTGGTGCATCCGCAAAGTGTTGTTCACAGCATAGTACAGTTTGAAGATGGCAGTATGAAAGCACAAATGGGATTGCCCGACATGAAGCTGCCTATTCAATACGCAATGTCATTTCCCCAAAGGATTAAAAATAATTTTCCACGGCTTGATTTTAAAAAATATCCCAACCTTGGTTTTGAAGAACCAGATGTTAAGACATTCAGAAATTTAGCATTGGCAACAGAGGCTTTGTACAAAGCTGGTAACATGCCCTGCATTTTAAATGCAGCCAATGAAATTGCTGTGTGGGCCTTTCTCCGCAACCGTATTGGCTTTTTAGATATTACTGCCGTGGTGGAAAAAACCATGCAGCATACCGGCTTTATCGAAAAACCAACGCTGGAAGAATATTTTGAAACCGATGGTGAAGCCCGTAGTTTTGCGGCTTCGATGATAAAAATGTAACCCCCATCCTCTAAAGGGGTGCAATGCAAGAGTTCATTTTTCATACACACTATTTTATAATTAAAAATTCCCCTTTAGGGGACAGGGGCAAATATGATCTTATTAGCAATCAATTGGAGCAATGTATGGATGCAGGTTTTTTATCTCATTCTTTCTTTATCGATACTGGTGGTGCTGCATGAATTTGGGCATTACATCACAGCCAAATGGTTTGGCTGCCGGGTAGAAAAATTTTATCTGTTCTTTAATCCCTGGTTTTCTTTGGTAAAAAAGAAAGTGGGTGAAACCGAGTATGGTATTGGCTGGCTGCCTCTGGGTGGCTATGTAAAAATTGCCGGTATGATTGATGAAAGCATGGACAAAGAAGCCATGAAATTGCCACCACAGCCTTATGAATTCAGGAGCAAGCCAGCCTGGCAAAGGCTGATCATTATGCTGGGTGGTATCATTGTAAATGTGCTGCTGGCATTTGTTATTTATGCAATGGTGTTGTTTGTTTGGGGCGAAACGAAAGTGCCTAACTCATCTGTAAAAAATGGGATATGGGTACAGGATAGTGTGTTGTTAAAAGCAGGGTTTAAGAACGGAGATAAAATAACGGCGATAGATGACAAAGTGGTTACTTATTTTGATGAGATACAGGCTGAATTGTTATTAAGTAAAAAAGTACAGTTAGAAAGAAATGGGCAACCAGTGGCAATAGCAATGGATGAAAATTTTATTGAGCAACTGGTAGAGAGTAAAAAGAAAACCGGGAGTTTACTGATGCAGCGGTTACCGGCATTGGTGGGTGAATACGATGCAAAGGATAGTTCTAATGGAAAGAAAGCGGGGCTGCAGTTTATGGATAAAATTACGGCTGTAGATTCTGTGCCGGTGAATTTTTATGATGATATTTCAGCTTACCTGCCAACAAAGAAAAATCAAAAAGTAATATTGCATATTGACAGAAAAGGAAGTATAATGGATTTAACTGCCTCTGTAAATGAAGATGGTAAAATAGGAATTCCAATTTTATCGCTTGAGCAATATGATAGTCTTGCTGTATTTAAACTGCAAACAAAAAAGTATGGTTTCTTTGAAGCAATGCCAGCTGGTATATCAATGGCGATGGACAAATTAACTTTTTACATCAACCAGTTTAAATTAATCCTGAATCCTAAAACCGGTGCCTACAAAGGGCTTGGTGGTTTTAAAGCAATTGGCTCCATCTTTCCAACACAGTGGGGCGAATGGGAAATATTCTGGCGGCTTACTGGTTTCTTATCAATCATTTTAGCATTTATGAACCTGCTGCCCATACCAGCTTTGGATGGCGGCCATGTAGTTTTTACTTTAGTAGAAATGATCACCGGTAGAAAACCCAGTGAAAAATTCCTGGAGTATGCACAGATTGTAGGCATGGTATTATTATTAGGCCTGATGCTGTTCGCCAACTTTAATGATTGGTTTGGATATGGAAGAGGGAAGTAAGTGATAGGTTTTAAGTTTGAAGGTTCTATCATCTTCAAATCTTCAAATCTCCAAATCTTCAAATCAATTACATTTCAATCCCAATCTTTTTCATCAATAAGGATGCATTGATACTGGTGCAAATGCCTTCCTTCAACCGGTAATCAAAATACAATTCTTCATTGCTTACCTGTGCGTCAAAATGAAAGTTCAGGATATTGTTTGGGTATTCTGTTTTCAGTGCTGCCAGTTCCACATCATGGGTGGCAATAATGGCGGCAGCTTCTTTTCTGATCAGTTGTTTTGTGAGTGCTACTGCCCCGGTATGGCGGTCTAAAGAATTGGTGCCTCTTAATATTTCATCCAACAAAATAAAAACCTTCTCTTTATTATTAGCCTTTTCAATTACTGTTTTTAGTTTCTTTAATTCAGCATAAAAGGTGGAGGTGTTTTCTTCCAGGTTGTCTGCTATCCTCATGCTGGTAATTAATTGTACAGGTGAAAGAGAGAAGCTCCTGGCGCAGGTTACAGCCCCGGCCATAGTTAGTACTGTGTTGATGCCGATGCTGCGGAGGTATGTGCTTTTTCCTGCCATATTGCTGCCCGTTACCAGCATGATAATTCCTTTGTTATTGATATCAATAGAATTATTTACTCTTTTTAATTTGTTGATCAGCGGATGGCCGATTGCAGCTCCTTCTATAAAAAAATGTTCTTTTTTTAATTCAGGAAAACACCAGTCAGGGTGATTAAAATGCAGCGTTGCCAAACTGCTGATGGCTTCAAAATTTCCCAATGCTTCAAACCATTGTATAATGTTGATGTGGTTTTGCCTTTTCCATTTTTCCAAAGCAATTACCTGTTGCAGGTCCCATTGAAATAAAATGGCTAATGGTACAAACACAATTGGGTTAAGCCGCCAGTCCATTCGCTGTACAATGCCTTTTAGTTTTTTCATTTCAGCAGAAGCTGTGGAATGGTTTTGTTTATAAGCGGATTGCAATTGAACCAGCAGGGGAGAAGAGAACTGTTTATTTTCTATCAAACGAATGCAGTCGGATAACACTTCTAATTCATCTGTCATTTTCGATACCTGGTTATGCAGCGGTACTACTTTTCTGCTGATAAAAAAAGCAATGACTGCAGACAAAAGCAGAAATATATTTCTTACAGGATTTGTCAGCAGGTCGAAAAAATTAAGTGTGATAACAGTAAGCATAATAGCCGGAATTAAAAATTGCAGCAGCATCCAAATCCTGTTATTGATAAAATTATTTTCTTCCTGTATCCATTCCTGCAGGCGCAGGTAAGTAGATTGTTGAATCTTTTTTTCTTTT
>JANLQY010000024.1:0-35192 GCA_031368105.1 Chitinophagaceae bacterium | reverse complement strand
GGTATGTGATACAATGGTCATTGTTATGTAATACAATGGTCATTGTTATGTGATACAATGGTCATTGTTATGTGATACAATGGTCATTGTTATACAATACAATGTCCATAGGTATACTTAAAAAACTTGCGTTTTTTGTATTGTTGCAAAACAACAATTGAAAAAGCATAAGTTTTCAACTTTCGTATTTAATATTGTTGTTTATATATACATTTATAAAACAATCCCGTATAACGCAAGTTTGATTTTGAGTAAATGGACTTGCGTATATTTACTAGTTGTAGGCAAGGCAAAAACAAACATCATGAAAATAAAAAAAATACATTTAATTATTCTCATTACTGTAATGAACGCAGCTTTTTCGTGTAAGTCCAGTGAGAGAGAAAATAAAATAAGTAACAAAAATAAGTTAGTAGGCACTTGGAGATTAATTGAGTATTCTGACTTTGACACTGTTACTAATAAATGGACACATCCTTATGGTGACCATCCAAAAGGCTATTTTACTTATACCAACAGCGGCATAGTTAACCTAAATGGTTCAGCAGAAAAGCCTTTGGTAATTCCTGCTGATTCTGAATACACTAAACCTTTAACATTAGGAGCAATTTTAGATAATGCGTGGGGCTATTTCGGAACCTATACAATTGACAGTTTAAATTCAATTGTAACGCACCATGTAAAAGGTGGTTCAGTAATAAATTATATTGGGACTGACCAACATCGCCAATTCATCCTTAAAGGAGATACTTTGCTACTTGGTGACCCAACTTTTGAAATTGGAAAACGAGTTTTAATAAGAGAAGAATAAAAAGCCCTGCCTACAACAAGGGGTTTGGCGTTATTGGGGCAGGACGTTGTTAACTTTGGCTACAGTTCGCTATCAGCTTCAGTTTCGGCTTGACGTTAATAATTTAGCTTTAGTTCATATCTTCAACTTTTAAAAAAATATTGGGCTCCAGTTGTGGGCTGACGTTTTTCAAATATCCCAACAACGCCAAGCCCTGTTCGTTAGGGGCAATTTGCGGGCACTTAAAAATCGATATTAAAAATTGATTATAAATCCTTACAACAACCAAATAATAAAAATGGACTCAGAAATAAAAAATACAGGAAAACAATTACTCAATAAAGTTCCTCAGGTAACACTATTCTTTTGGATTATAAAAGTATTATGCACAACGGTAGGAGAAACTTTTGCCGATTTCTTAAATGTAAACTTAGGTTTTGGATTAACAGGAACTTCAATAACAATGGGTATACTATTAGCTATTGCTTTATTTTTCCAATTCAAAGCAAAAAAATATATTCCCTCCATTTATTGGATTTCTGTAGTTTTTATCAGTGTTTTTGGTACGCTGGTTACAGATAACCTTACCGATCGAATGGGTATCCGTTTAGAAACAAGTACTATTATTTTCAGCATCCTCTTGCTTTTAACTTTTTGTATATGGTATACAAAAGAAAAAACGCTTTCTATTCATTCCATTTTTACTGAACGAAGAGAAGTATTTTATTGGCTTACAATTTTATTTACTTTTGCATTAGGTACTGCATCAGGAGATTTAATGGCAGAAGGATTAGGACTTGGGTATTTAAATACAGGTCTTATTGTTGCTACCATAATTGTAATTTTTATAGTAGCACAAAAGCTAAAACTAAACTCTGTACTTTCCTTTTGGGTTATTTATATAATGACAAGACCTTTAGGCGCATCTATTGGAGACTATCTCTCTCAACCAACTAAATTTGGCGGTTTAGGCCTGGGAGCTACGCTAACAAGTGTAATATTTCTACTTGGAATTTTAGCAATTATACTATATTTCACTTTTACTAAACGAGATGTTATTGCAAATACAGTTATTGAAGAAAAACAAACTATCGAAGATAAAGGACTTGTTGTACAAAGCTTAATTACAGTAACATTATTTATAATAGTTGGCTTATCAGCATATTTTTGGCGACAAAGTCAATTACAAAAAGAAACTGTTAAACCGCCTATTTCCAACGAATCACCCAATAATATTTTGCCAGTAACAACACTTGGTAATTTATCCGAATTCAAAAAAATAACACAAGATACCAGAGGTTTAGTTGTGTCAAATAATATTGAAGGGGCTAAAACTAGAATCGCTGATTTAGAACATGAATGGGACATTGCTCAAGCTAAACTTAAAGCAATGGACAGTAAAAAATGGACTGAAATAGACGATGCTATTGATAAAGTACTAAGACAACTTCGTGCTGTAAACCCAGTTCAAAAGGATTGTCAATCTTCCCTAGATGCTTTGTTAAAAGTTCTTGACTAAAATATCAGTTTAACTGAAAATGAATACTTATGTCTTCAAATAAAACTGCTGATAACATGAACTGTGTAAAAAAACAAATAAATTTTGATGTTTTTTAAGGTTTAGCTGAACAATAATTCGGTTGATACAAGCTGTTGTTTTTTACCACAGCAAAAACCTGTTTCAAGAGTTTATTACACACTGCTATCGTGGCCTTTTGTTACTAAGCTCTGCACTATAATAAAATTGTAAAAAAACTAAAGCAACCCTTTTTAATTTACGGGCATTGTTAAGGATAATTGTTTGGGCTTTATGCAGGCGGGACTTCTGCTAATAAAATAATTCCCCCGAGGAATGGGGGGAATTTTCTTTAACCCTTTAAAACAGCCTATATGAATAATGTTGATTCCTATACGACATCGGCCTCGGGGATAGCAAGACTTATTTTAAGCATAGTATGGTAACACCAACAAGGGCATAGAGGTGAAAACCAGCAGAGGCAAAAACAGCAAATTATTTTCGTATTTTTACAACAGGAGATATTATTCTCCACATTTAGAAACATGAAACTATATGCTAAAATGTTTATTAGTAAGTTTTTACTGTTGTACAATATTGCAATGTGTAAATGCACAGCAAAAAAAATCCCCGCTCTTTGATTTTGTTAAAGAAAAAAAACAGAACGCAGTACAAAATACTGTCACACAGCTTTTTTCCCGATCAGAAACGCTTTTGTCTTCATCTATAGACAATATCATTCTTATAAGACAGGCATTGCAACTTGATAAAATAGTTTCACAAAAGTTATTCAATCAAAAAGCAGTTGACATTTCGCTGCTTATTCCTGCAGCAGGTAATAAAAGCTACCAGCTCGAGCTGGCTGAACAGGATATCAGCAGCAATGGCTTATCCCTAAGTACCCTATCAGGAACAGGCAACCTAAAAAGTGACGGTATTATAAATGCTGTACATTACAGGGGTTATGTTTCCGGGCAACCGGCTTCCCTGGCAACCATGAGCATTTTTGAAAACGGTGAAGTAATGATCCTCTTCAGTAATGAAGAAGGCAATTTTAATCTTGGTAAAATAAACAACAGCGATACTTATATTTTGTACAACAGTGCCAATATGCGGAGCCAATTGGGGTTTGAATGCGGTAGTTCCAGCTTACCGGTAATTGGTACCAATAAACAACAGGAAATAGCTACTCCACAGCCACAGGCTGCACCATCTTTACTTTGTAAAAAAGTAAGAATATTCTGGGAGGCAGATTATAAACTGTATAGTAATAATTTCGGCAGCAACCTCACCAACACCGCAAATTATCTTGCCGGCTTATTTAACCAGGTATCGGCCATGTATCAAAATGAAGGTATACTGATTGAATTAAATGATACGTATATCTGGACATCCCCCGACCCTTATAATACTTCTACCTCTGCCAACGGCCTTGCAACTTTAAAAACCCGTTACAATGGACTGGGTAATAATTTTAATGCAGACTTATGTATATTAATTGACGGCGCCTCCACCAATAATGGCGGACTTGCTTACATTCTTGATAATGATTTTTGCAACCGTGCCTTTGCCTACGGATACGCTGACATATATGCCACTTACAATACGGTACCCACCTATTCATGGGATGTGGAAGTGCTTACGCATGAAATGGGACACCTGATGGGTTCTTTTCATACACAATGGTGTGGATGGAATACGGGTGCAGGCAATACCTGCGGTGCTATTGATGATTGCTTTGCAGTAGAAGTAAGCCCTGTCTGCACCAGCTGCACCGCTATTACCAGTACCAATCCTTCTGCACCGGCAGGTTTTATGGGTACTGTAATGAGTTATTGTTATTTAAGATCTGGCATTGGTGTAAACCTCTCTTATGGTTTTGGCCCTTTGCCGCAGGCCCGTATAAGAAATTCAATTAACGGTGCCGCATGTCCTTTGCTTGATAATAAATGGACCGGTGCAGTTAACAACGCCTGGGAAAATGGAACCAACTGGAGCTGTGGAAGTATACCTGATATTAATACAGATGTTACCATCAGCAATACCGTTACCAATTACCCGGTAGTAAACAGCGCTGCGGTTTGCAGAAAAATAAAACAACAGGCCAACAGCAGTGTAACTGTAAAAACGGGTTTTTCCTTAAAGGTTGCAGGTACAGCACATTGATATTTATAATTCCCAGGGGGTAACCGGTTCCATTAGCCGCAGCATTCGGCTCAATATCATCCCGTGAAAGCCCTGATTGTCGCAAGCTTCCATTTATGCCTCTCTTCCATGGCAGGTCTCTCACCAAGGAATGAGCAGAGCTGAGGATTTTGTGGCTATCAGTCTTACTGCACGTCTTTATTGAAACTAACATCTTCCCCATCTGGCGCAGGAGTGCTGTAAAAGATAAAAAATGCTTACTGGCGCACGACTATTATCATGTGCCTTTCGTTACTAAGCTCTGCACTGTAATAAAATTGTAAAAAAACTAAAGCAACCCTTTTTAATTTACGGGCATTGTTAAGGATAATTGTTTGGGCTTTATGCAGGCGGAACTTCTCCTAAAAAAATAATTCCCCCCGAGGAATCGGGGGGAATTTTCTTTAACCCTTAAAACAACCAACATGAATGATGTTGATTCCTATACAACAGTAATATACGTCGATTGGTTTATTTTGGTTTGCTGTTTTTAAAAAAATTATGTTAAAGCAATGTCAATCACCTGCTGCATGGTTTTTACATAATGAAATTTAGTGCCTTTGATGAATGCAGGATTGATCTCCTCTACATCTTTTTCATTTTGCCAGCACATGATAATCTCCTTTAAACCAGCACGTTTAGCTGCCAGTACCTTCTCTTTGATTCCTCCTACCGGCAGCACCTGCCCACGAAGCGTAATTTCACCTGTCATGGCGAGATAAGGTTTTATCCGGCGGCCTGTAAATGCACTTGCCAAAGCAGTCATCATGGTAATGCCGGCACTTGGCCCGTCTTTGGGTACAGCACCTTCCGGCACATGGATATGAATATTTTTCTTATTGAACATCTCCGGATCAATGTCTAATTTCTTTGCATTTACCTGCAGCCAGGTGTATGCTGTTGTAGCGCTTTCCTTCATCACATTGCCGAGGTTGCCCGTCATTTTCAATTCGCCTTTACCATCGCTCAGGCTGATCTCAATAAATAAGATATCGCCGCCAACATAAGTCCATGCCAGGCCTACTGCCACGCCGGGCATGTTGGCTACTTTGTACATATCATTGTTATATTTTGGCCTGCCCAATATTTTTTCCAAATCCACCTGTGTAAGTGTTGGCTTCAGTTTGTTTTTAGTAGCGTACTGTTTGGCAAGGTTACGCATGGTGCTGGCCAGTTGCCTGTCAAGATCCCTCACGCCACTTTCCCTTGTATAATCTTCAATCATTTTTTCCAGCACTTTGTCACTTACTTTGATGGTCACATCTTTTAAACCATGTGCTTCCTGCTGCTTGGGTAATAAATGCTGTTTGGCGATTTCAATTTTTTCTTCCACTGCATAACCGCTCAGATCAATGATCTCCAAACGGTCTCTCAGTGCTGGTTGTATATTGTTGATATTATTGGCGGTGGCAATGAATAACACTTTGCTCAGGTCGTATTCCAGCTCCAAATAATTATCGTAAAAAGTATTGTTCTGTTCAGGATCCAGTACTTCCAGTAAGGCAGAAGAAGGATCGCCCCGGTGGTCGCTGCCTACTTTGTCTATTTCATCCAGTATCATTACGGGGTTACTGCTTTTTATTTTGCGGATAGATTGAATGATCCTTCCGGGCATGGCGCCGATATAGGTTTTGCGGTGTCCCCTTATTTCACTTTCATCATGCAGCCCGCCAAGACTTACCCTTACATATTTACGGGCCACAGCATGAGCAATGCTTTTGCCGAGGCTTGTTTTGCCAATACCCGGAGGGCCAACAAAACAAAGTATCGGGCTTTTCATATCGCCTTTCAATTTTAATACGGCTAAATATTCCAGTATCCTTTCTTTTATTTTATGCATGCCGTAATGGTCATGATCCAAAATTTTCTTTGCTTTTTTTAAGTCGTAAGAATCTTCTGTATAGTCTTCCCAGGGCAGGTCAAGCATCAAATCAAGATGATTGTACACCACCGAATAATCGGGTGTGCTGGGATGCATGCGTTCTAATTTTTCTGCTCCCTTTACAAACATTTCTTTTGCAGCCAACGGCCATTTTTTCCCTTCTGCTTTCTTCAGCATTTCTTTTATCTCTGCCACATTATCGCCACCCAGTTCTTCTTTGATGGCTTTCATTTGCTGCTGCAAAAAATATTCTCTTTGCTGCTTGTCCAGCTCTGCCCTTGTTTTGTTGGTTACTTTATTTTTCAGTTCGGTGTATTGCAGTTCGGTCTGCATCAGGTTCATCAGCAACTCTGCCCTTGCTTTAATATTATTGATCACCAGCAGCCTTTGTTTATCTTTTAGATCACTGCTCAGGTTGCTACTTACAAAGTGAATAAGGAAAGAAGGGTTTTCAATATTCTTTAAAATAATACCTGCTTCACTCGGCAGGTTAGGAGAGATAGCGATGATCTGTGCTGCTAAATCTTTAATACTGCCCACCATTGCATCAAAGTCGCTATCGTTTTTTAGTACTTCCTCTTCCTGCACTATTATTTTTGCTTTGAAGTAGGGATCTTCACTGGTTATTTCATCTACTTTAAAACGTTTTCTTCCCTGTATGATGACGGTGGTGCCGCCATCAGGCATTTTTATCAGCTTGGCAATTTTAGCCACGGTACCAATTTCTTCCAAATCACTTACAGTGGGTTCTTCGATGGTACTGTCTTTTTGCGCTATCACGCCTATCAATTTGTCACCTTTATAAGCGTCTGTCACTGCCTTGATACTCTTATCACGGCCTACGGTAATGGGTAAAACCACACCGGGAAAAAGTACGGTATTGCGTAATGGTAAAAGTGGTAATTCGTCTGGAATGCCCAACAGGTCATTGTCTTCAGCACTGTCTTCATTCAGGGGGATGATCGGCATAAACTCCATTTCTTCTTCGGGGCCTTGCATAAAAAATTGATTGCTCATAATATTTTCAAGATATAGTCAAATTGTCAAAAAGGGTAAATAATTCCTGTTTTTTTTGTGGATGTGTATATTGACAACATTAATGCCGGAAAAGAGAGCTGGTTGATAGTTCATGGTTTGTAGTTCATGGTAGATAGTCAAACTTCATTGAGCTGAAAGAATTTGAAAATGGTTAACCATTGACCATGAACTACTAACCATTATCCAACTAACAACTTATTTTTGCCAATATGGATATTCAATGTTCCGATACTGAGTTACAAATTTTTGAAAAAATAGCAGCAGCAGCGGCAGGGCTCCATGTGCCCTGTTATTTAATCGGTGGCTTTGTAAGAGATAAAATAATCGGCAGGCCAACAAAAGATATCGACATCGTGTGTCTGGGCGATGGCATTGCATTGGCAGAAGCTGTGGCCAAAAAATTTATCCCAAAGCCAGAAGTCAGTTTTTTTAAAAATTTTGGAACAGCACAAATAAAAACGGACGACATTGAAATAGAATTTGTAGGCGCAAGAAAAGAAAGCTACAGCCACCACAGCAGAAAACCAGCAGTGGCACCCGGTACCTTAGCAGATGATCAAAACCGGCGTGACTTTACCATCAATGCCATGGCCATTAGTTTGAACAAAGAAAATTTTGGACAGCTCATCGATCCTTTTAACGGATTGAATGGTATTGAAACCAAAATAATAAAAACCCCATTGGCACCTGGCATTACTTTCAGTGATGATCCTTTGCGGATGATGAGGGCCATTCGTTTTGCCGCACAACTCGATTATACAATTGTGCCGGAAACATTTGAAGCAATCCGTGACAACGCAGAGCGGATAAAAATTGTAAGCGCCGAACGCATTGCAGATGAACTGAACAAAATATTGCTGTGCAAAAAACCGTCTGTTGGTTTTGATTTGTTGTACAAAAGCGGTTTGCTCAAAATCATTTTTCCTCAAATGGTGGAGCTGGCCGGTGCAGAATATATTGATGGCAAAGGACACAAAGATAATTTCTATCACACTTTGCAGGTAGTGGATAATATCAGTGAAAACACTGATGACCTGTGGCTACGCTGGGCCGCAGTATTGCATGATATTGCAAAACCTGCCACCAAAAAATTTGAAGAAGGCCATGGCTGGACTTTTCACGGGCATGAAGTAGTGGGGGGCAGGATGGTGCCAAAGATTTTTGCCAAACTCAAATTGCCGCAAAATGAAAAAATGAAATTTGTGCGGAAGCTGGTGGAGCTTCACCTGCGGCCTATCAGTCTTACCAAAGAAAGTATTACCGACTCGGCCATCCGCAGGTTATTGTTTGATGCCGGGGAAGATATTGATGCCCTGATGCTGTTGTGCAAAGCAGACATCACATCAAAAAACAAACAGAAAGTAAAACGCTTTCTCGAAAATTTTGAAATGGTGCAGCAGCGTTGTGCAGCAGTGGAAGAAAAAGACCAGCTCCGCAATTGGCAGCCACCTATCACCGGCGAAATGATCATGGAAACTTTCAACCTGCCGCCGGGGCGTATGGTAGGAGATATAAAAACTGCCATCAGGGAAGCGATACTGGATGGCGTTATTTCCAATGATTATAACGCTGCACATACTTTTATGCTGGCTAAGGCAAAAGAGCTGGGAGTGATGTAGTAATTTTTTTCAATAATTCAAAACTTTGGAAGTGCCGATTTCTCGTTTGTTATTATTAATTTCGTCTTATGGCAATATTACGTTTCAGGGTTTATTGGGAAGATGATGACAGTATTTACAGGGATGTGGTGATACGTCACACACAAACTTTTGCAGACCTGCACAGCAGCATCTTAAAAAGTTATGAGTTTGACAGCAAACACAAAGCAACTTTTTACCGCAGTAATGATAACTGGCTTCGTGGCAGGGAAATTTCTTTGGAAAAATACGACGATAAAACGTATGTGGTAGAGCCGTTGATAATGACAGACATTGCCCTGGGCAGCGAAGTAAAAGACCCTAATCAAAAGTTTATTTACGTTTACGACTTTAATAAATTCTGGACTTTCCGTGTTGAGCTGATCAACGTGGACAAAGAAGAAAATAAAAAGATCACTTACCCAAGCTGCATCCGCACAGAAGGTATTGCGCCTTCGCAATATGGCACCAAAGGGTTGGTGGATAAACGCCTTGCTGAAGTGGAAGAGAAATACGATTTAACTGCCGCCTCCATGCTGGAAGGTTTTAGTGAAGAAGATGAAGAAGGAAATGCCACAGCCAGCGAAGAAGAAGAAACCGGTAATGAAGAAGCCGGGGATGAATTTTAGTAGTTACGAAATACGAATGTAGCATTACGAATTTTAGGCAGTTAGTCATTCTTGTCGCTTAATCATCAAATGAAAATAGGCTCTTCAAATTACCCCCCTTTAGGGAATGGGGGAAAAACTTGCATCCTTATTGTTGGCCCTACGGCTGTAGGTAAAACATCATTGGCCATCCGCCTTGCACAACATTTTTCCACCGAAATAATTTCCTGCGACAGCCGTCAGTGCTATAAAGAATTGAACATTGCTGTGGCCAAACCTTCTGCTGATGAACTGGCATTGGTAAAGCACCATTTCATCAACTCACATTCTATTCATGAATCTGTTACTGCAGCTTCCTTTGAAAAATATGCACTGAAAAAAGCGGCTGAAATTTTTGTAAAAAATAATGTGGCTGTAATGGTTGGCGGCACCGGCTTGTATGCAAAAGCATTTTGTGATGGCATAGATGAAGTGCCTGCTATTGATGATTCCATCAAACAATCCATCAATCAGCAATACCAGCAGCATGGACTTACATGGCTGCAGGCTGAAGTGGAAAAAAATGATCCTGCTTATTTTGCCCGTGGCGAAATAAAAAACCCTCATCGGTTATTAAGGGCAATGGAAGTAAAATTATCTACCGGAAAATCTATTCTCGATTTTCAAACACAACAAAAAAAGCCAAGAGATTTTACCATTATAAAAATTGGATTGGAAATGCAGAGGACTGATTTGATTGAGCGGATAAACCAACGGGTAGACATCATGATGCAGGAAGGCTTGCTGGAAGAAGTAAAAAGCCTGCAACCACAGCAACAGCTGAATGCCCTGCAAACAGTGGGTTACAAAGAATTGTTCAGTCACCTTTCAGGCGAACTAACGTTGCCGCAGGCAACAGAAGCCATCAAAATAAATACACGTCAATACGCAAAACGGCAAATGACCTGGTTTAAAAAAGATACTGGGATCTATTGGTGCCCCGTTGATTTCGATGAAGTATTGGGAACGGTTAATTCATTGGTTTAATGTCAGCGTAACAGATAGGAAAATTAAAAAAGCGGCATGATAAAATCCTGCTGAATAAATGTTACTTGTTAGTTTTAACCGAAGGCTCATTTGGTGCCAAAACAATTTCTTTAAAGTAATCTTCCTGTACATCAAAATTATCCAGCGTTATTTTTCGGTATGATTTTATCTTCACCCATTTGTCAGTTTTAGGAGTACAGTTGGTATCTGCTGTTTCAATGATGTGCATCTTCTTTGTACTAAAATTTACTTCTTTCATGTTTCGTCCTGCATTACCAACTCCATTACCGTCGCAATCGCCGAGGTTCCAGTACGAATCGCCGGAGATGCCAATTAACTCCCACTGCTTATGTTGAAAACGAAAAGTGAAATTGGATGACCACCGCCAGGCGCTTCCGCCATAGTGGGTAATATTGAGTACATTCCTTGTAAAAGAAATGCCAGCATATGGATCGCCAAAAATGCCACCACACTCAGCACACAAAACGGCATTACTGCACTTGGCGGCAATAATATATCCAGTTGCCGTTTTTTGTAAAATCATAACAGCTCTGCTGGCATCTCCGTTTTCTTTTTTTGATGTTACCAATGCAATATCCCTCAACCCGTCATTATTAAAGTCGGCAGTAGCAGTATCTAAAATTGTATGGCCTTTGATGATGAATTGCCGAAACTTTTTTGTCAATACCAGTTGTACTGCTTCATCTGTAATTTGAGCAAATGAGTTACTGCCGGATATAAAAAAAGCTAACAGGAAAAATATAAATTTCATTACAGTTAAAATTTAAAACCAACAGTGGCAACAATATTACCCCGTTGTGTATCTACTGTTGCAAAAGTGTTGCTCTTATCCTGCAGGCGGTAAGCAAAGTCCACATCTTTATTGAAAGAATGAACATAAGTGAGATCAATAAAAAAACCTTTATTGCGGTAGCCCAATCCTCCGCTCAATAACATTTTATGAGCTTTCAGTGCAGCATCTTTGTAAGGATTGGTGTAGTATGCAAAACCAAGTCTTGCCATGATAATATTAAATTTCAACTCACCACCAACCCTGAAATTAAAGTTGCCTTTATACTGATTTCTGATTACGGTGTTTAGTCCTTTATAATAATTTAGTTCAGCAGCATCGGGCTTATCATTAGCCGAATAAAAGCTGCCATTTTTATAACCGGCATATTCAATATCAGCAGTGATAAATCCTTTTTGTTTTCTCACATCTTCAATTTCACGAAATACATAACTGCCGCTGATCATCACTTTCCATGGAGTAAGCATCGTGTATTTACTTTCGCCTGGCTGGCCATTGGTAAAATGGTCGGATGATACAGTAGCCACACCATTGTACGCTTCTGTACTGGATGTTAGACTGGTGCTTCTTTTATCTTTCAGGTAAAACATATAACTCGGAGTATGCAGTGCCAAACCAAGCCTGATGTATTCTTTTGGTTTGTAAATCACCCCAAATTTTAAATTTACGCCAACACCGTTGGTGCTGTAATCATCAACATATTTGGCATAATCAAAATTATTATTTTTGTTGGAAGAGGTATCGCTTTCCCTGAAAGTAGTAGTGTTTTTATAATCAACAATTGGAATGCCCACACTGCCGCCAATCAACCATTTGTCTTTTTTATTGTAAGCATAACCCATTGCCAATTCATACATGCCGCCCCTGGTGGCAATGGTTTTTTCCTGCAGC
The DNA here is from genome assembly GCA_031368105.1 of Chitinophagaceae bacterium. GTDB lineage: Bacteria > Bacteroidota > Bacteroidia > Chitinophagales > Chitinophagaceae > Ferruginibacter. The sequence goes on along the minus strand of JANLQY010000024.1, from coordinate 22,809 downwards.
AAAGCCTGCCCGTTTTGAAGTAAAAATTCAGGTAATGCTTTTACCACATTGGTCGTTGCATTCAACCTGAAAGTATCAACAAGATAAGTGTATAAAGCAGGTGCAGTGCCATAAGCATATTTGGGGTCTGCTAAAATTCCATCAATATTGTTGCCATTTTTAATTTCATTGAAAGCAGCTTCTGCCCACTGCTCACTGAACGAACTGTAGTTGTTGTAACCTTTGTATTGTACTGTATTATTAAAGTTGGCTGATTGTGTCAATGCAATGCTGAATGCCTGGCTGGTAGTGGGTTCATAGCGGTTGGCAGCGCCAAATACAAAGCCGATATTTCCAAAACTGAAATTGTTTTTTTTGTTGCCGGATTTGGTATCTCTAAAATCAGTTTTGTTATTATTGAGAAAATAAGCAGGGGTAAAAACAAATTCACCCGTTCTAAAATTGCCAAGGCCGGCGGGGTTAACATAGGTAGCAATAATGTCGCCGCCTAAAGAACCCATTGCTCCTCCAATGGCGAGGTTACGGGCTGTGCCATTTTGAGGAAAGAAAGAATATTTTAAAACATCCTCCGGTATTTGTGCAATGATTTTAGTGCCGGTAAAAAGTAAAATGCAGAGTATATATTTTTTCATGGCAATATAATTTAAGGATGAAGCATTTGATTGCATTCATTGAATGATTGAAATTTGACTGAATTAATTTTTACCATTTCTTGCAGGCCTGGATGTACTACTGGAAGAACTGCTGCTGGAGGAACTGTTGCTCGTACTGGTACTGCTATTATTATTATTAGATGGTGTGTAAGTCCTGCTGCTTTCAGATGAATTGTTATTAGAGTTGCTGCTGTTAAAAATTTTGTTGAAAGTATTGCCCACCCTGCTGCCGGAATTATTACTGTTGTTATAAGCTCTTACTGGGTTGTTGATATAACTCATTTTGGTATTACCGGATGCGGCATTGCTGTTATTATAATTGGGAATGTATGCGGCTAAATTTGTTGTTCTGGGGGTAGATGTTTTTGGATTGACAGGAGTAACCACCACTGGATTGTACACCGGCAAACTATAATAATAAGGGTTGTAATAATAACCATAGTTGTAGCCATACTGGTAAGGATTGTAGTTGATATCATTATCAAAATACCTCCAGCGTGGGTCATTAATTCCAAGTCTTATCTGCCGGTCTTCAGAATAATTTTTTCTTGTATCGGTATAATCATCTTTCTTTTCTTCTCTTTTTTCTTCATCATAAAAACGGGCAGGCGAATAATAAACATCATCCGGTGTCTGGGTTGTTTTGTAGGCAGTGGAACAACTGCTAAATGAAACAACAGAAATGGCAATGAGTAAAAGTTTAGCGTTCATGACAAATGGTTTAAAATTAATTAAGATTGAAGTTACTACTTTTGCGCCTTTAGGGCTGTTAAAATAATAGAGTCAAAATCTTTGCCATCTGTTGCAGAAGTTTATTTTTGATGCGTTAAATAACTGCTAAAAGCCAGATGGGTTAAAATTTTAATAATCAAACAATTCAAATACTTTTGAAGCCCATAAAGATTTATAAAAACGAAAAATATACCAACACTCAATGAACAAAGAAATTACCGACAGGCAAAAGGATTATTCTCAATGGTACAATGACCTGATTATAAAAGCAGGCCTGGCCGATTACAGTGCAGTAAGGGGTTGCATGGTTATTAAGCCCTACGGTTATGCTTTGTGGGAAAACATGCAAAAAGAACTGGACCGGATGTTTAAAGAAACAGGCCATCAAAATGCTTACTTCCCTTTATTTGTTCCTAAAAGTTTGTTTGAGGCTGAAGAAAAAAATGCGGAAGGTTTTGCCAAGGAATGTGCTATTGTAACACATTACCGGTTAAAAAGCGACCCTGATAATAAAGGGAAACTGATTGTAGATCCGGAAGCAAAACTGGAAGAAGAGTTAGTAGTCCGCCCAACCAGCGAAGCTATTATCTGGAGTACTTACAAAGGCTGGATACAGTCTTACCGTGACCTGCCTATTTTAATAAACCAGTGGGCCAATGTGGTAAGGTGGGAAATGCGTACCCGTTTGTTTTTGCGTACCACCGAATTTTTATGGCAGGAAGGGCACACCGCTCATGCCACCAAACAGGAAGCAGTAGACGAAACCATACAGATGCTGAATGTGTATGCAGAGTTTGCAGAAACCTTTATGGCGATGCCGGTGGTAAAGGGTGTAAAAACTCCCAACGAACGTTTTGCCGGTGCAGAAGATACTTATTGTATAGAAGCGTTGATGCAGGATGGCAAAGCGTTGCAGGCAGGCACATCGCATTTCTTAGGGCAAAATTTTGCCAAAGCATTTGATGTGAAATTTACTGACAAAGAAAATAAACTGGACTATGTGTGGGCCAGCAGTTGGGGTGTAAGCACCCGGCTCATTGGTGGATTGGTAATGGCACACAGTGATGATGAAGGATTGATATTGCCACCGAAGTTAGCGCCGATACAAGTAGTGATTGTTCCTATTTTTAAAGGGGATGAACAAAAACAAATGATAGATGAAAAGGTAACTGTGTTGATCAAGGAATTAAAAGCTGCTGGCATTTCAGTGAAGTATGATGATAACGACAACAACAGGCCGGGATGGAAATTTGCTGAATACGAAATGAAAGGTGTGCCGGTTCGTATTGCTATCGGGGCTAGGGATTTAGCCAACAATGTAGTGGAAGTGGCAAGAAGGGATACCAAAGAAAAAAATAGTTACAGCATTGATGGACTTTCACAAAGCATCATCCATTTGCTCGACGACATACAGTCATCTATTTTTAAAAAAGCAAAAGCTTTCCGGGATGAGCATATTACAAAAGCCGATAACTGGGATGAGTTTGTAAAACTGCTGGATGAAAAAACAGGGTTTATTGCTGCACACTGGGATGGCAGCAGCGAAACAGAAGATAAAATTAAAGAGCTTACCAAGGCAACCATCCGTTGCATACCGGTTGAAAATTTACAGGAAGAAGGAAAATGTATTTTGACAGGAAATGCAAGCAGCCAAAGGGTTTTATTTGCAAGGGCTTATTAGACATTCATTAGCCAATGTGCTGTTAATAATTTTTTTAATCAGGGCAATTACATAAAATAATTTGTAATTGCCTTTTTTATGTGCCGGTAATTTTACATATTCACTATCAAATAAAAACCTTGCACCATGAGTTACGATGAAAACCTGATAACATCCGATCTTGTTATTGACAATGTTGCCACGGGCCATTTAAAAGAGTCTGCCACCTGGGGAAAATTTTTGGGAGTGATGGGATTTATATTCAGCAGTATTATTGCTGTTATTGGCATTGCTGCTGGGTTTTCAATATCCCGTCTTGGAAGCAGTTATAGCGGCAGAAGATTAAGGTTGGCAGAAGGTGGTGGTGTTGCATTGCTTTATTTGGCAGGTGCAGCCATCCTGTTTTTTATGTCGTTGTATTTATTTCGTTTTGCACAGAAAACAAAAACGGCTATCGCCACGGGCAACCAGGAAAATATTACAGAGGCCTGCAAAAACTTAAAACTATATTTTCGTTTTGCCGGTATCATCAGTATCATTTCTGTTGTGCTGACAATACTGTCTGTTATTGGGATGGTGATGGCTGCTTCTTACAGCCGTTATTAAATTCAGTTGATTTGTCTTGTTTGATTTTTTCCTGTGGCAATATTCATACTGTAATCTCCATGCCTTTATCTTTACAGTTATTCCAAGATTTTTTCTGCTAAATTTATCCCGATTACCTGATGGATGAACTGCACAAATAATATGACTGAAACCACTTTAACTGCTTCACAAGAAAGGTATACTAACCTTGATGGTCTCCGTGGCATAGCAGCACTGGCAGTCGTGCTGGCACATATTGAACTGCACAAACCTGATTTTGGTTTCCAACGATTACCCATTCCATTTTTATTATCATTGGGCTCTGTAGCCGTAACAGTATTTTTTGTTTTGAGTGGTTTTGTTATTACAAATTTGCTGCTAAAAAAAACTGTAAAAAACAATACCATTAATACCCGAAATTTTTATGTCCGCCGTGTGCTGAGGATTTTTCCGCTTTATTTTTTGGTGTTGCTGCTGGGCTTTTTGATGTATGCAGGATCGATGTCTGTAAAAGGGGTTTTGTTATCTGTATTTTTCTTACCCAACCTTGCTTACCTGCAGTTTTTGCTTCCTCCTATTTTGCATCCCATCTGGTCTATTGGTGTGGAAGAACAGTTTTATGCGGTGCATCCTTTTATCATGAGTCTTGTCAACCGGAAGAAATTACCAATGTTATTTGCGGTACTCATCCTGGTAGAATTTTTTTTCAGGAATCTTTATTTGCTGCCAATATTAAAGCTTTACAATTTTTTTTATTCGCTGCATAATTTTTTATTGTTTGCCAGGTATGATACCATTCTCCTTGGCTGTATGGCGGCCATTTATTTTAACGGACTAACAGATAAATCAAATAACCAACAGCTACAGCTTTTTACTAAAAAGACACAATTCGCTTTGCTGCTTTTATTTGGAGTGTTGCTGTATTTTACGGTGATGTATAATGTGGTGCTGCATGAACTGTATGCCGGTATCACAGCCATTCTTATTTTGAATCTTTGCAGGCCTGCAACCAGTATTATCTCCATCAGCAGCAGGCCATTTATTTTTCTGGGTAAAATATCTTATGGTATTTACCTGTTGCATAAGTTTGGCTTATATGCTGTGCTGTACGGGTTTTCAAAAATAACTCCTGCAGGATTATTTGTTCAAAATATCATTATATACATTGCGGTGGCAGCAGTTAGTATTTTACTTGCGTGGCTGTCTTATACTTATTATGAAAGTTATTTTTTGCAGAAGAAAACCAGGTATTCCTGATCTTCTTTTTTATTCTACAGGATATTATTAAAATGAAAAAATGAAACCAGGGAAAAGTACATACTACAAACTTATTTTTTCAATCCGCAATGCAGCCAGCAGGATACATGGCAGCGGTGCTTATGCAAATGAATTGATACCGGCCAAAAGAAAAATCGGCTCTTTAGGTGGTGTGGTGATTTCAAAAAGAGAAGCCAACAGAAGAAGCAAACTCAATGAAAGTATTGCCATTGTTGAGTTGTGGAATGGCAAAGCCCTGGATGCCACCGTCAACAGCAACGAACTCCGGTATGTAAATCATTGCTGCGATCCCAATACTTACATGAGGGTTTTTAACTGCCATGTAGAATTTTATGCGTTAAAAAATATTAAGAAAGGAGCCGAACTTACCTGCAACTACGGGCTTACCCATCATGAAGGTAAACTGCCCTGCAGGTGCGGTGCAAAAAATTGCAGGGGATTTATTTAGAATAATTCTGCAATGGACAAAATACTGTTTTCAATTGTGTTGATAAAAGCCCCCAGGAAAACAAACAGTACAAGTAAGTGATCTCGCCTTGGGCGGGACCATGAAAAACGAAGCCGGTATCAAAAAAGAAATCAAATAATTTATCATTCCTTCAGGTCAATTACTACCCGGGCATTTTTTTGTTCGCTGGAAGAGATAAACACTTCATAACGTTTACCATTGGCCGTAATCACCATCAGGGAAGTATTGGGTGGGATTGACCCCAGGTTATTAGCCACCATCACCAGCTCGTGGTGTGGGTGCCGGGGGTCAACTCTTATTTTAAAACTAACAGGCTTTTCAGAGAGTCCTGCATTGGCAACCACCAGGCTGTTGTTGTGATAAATGGTTACTGTATCTCCATCAATTTCGCCATTGTCATACAGTTCTATCAGCATCTCCGTTTCTTCTGTTTCAATTTGTTTTACTACGGGGTTAGGACGGGTAAGCAATACTTCAGGCACGGGTATTTTTACCGCCACATCTTTTATTGCAGGTTTTGCCTGTACTGGTTTTTCTTTTATTTCTTCTTTGGTTACGGGTGGAATATTTTTTTTCAATGCTACAGTTACAGGCGGTGTTGCTTTTACAATTGGTTTCGTTTCTTTCACTGCAGGTTTGGGTAATGAAACCGCAGGTTTGTTTGGAACAGGAACTACAGGTTTAGGCGGTACTTTTATTTCCGGCTTACGCAGTGTACATTCTCTCAGCATAATATCATCCATGGCAAAATCATTGCCACAGCCACCAACGGTTTCATCATTCATTCTTATAATGATTCCTGTTGTGCCGGCGGGTAAAGTAAACTCTCCAAAATAGCGCTGCCAGTTTGGGCCATTCGTTGGCGTTATCGTTCCTGTGCTGAACTTTGTCAGTTGGTTGCCATTGCTGTTTTGTATGATAAAACTGAGATAGGGCGGGGTAGGGTTGCAGGGGCTGGCAGTTCTGCACACATTTACAATCCATGCTGAAAATTCGTAAGTAGTATTAGGTATTAAATTAGCGACAGCATATTGAAAAAATGTACCTGGCGTTACAGAAGCATTTACAATCATCATCCTTCCTTCGTAATCACCGGGCGTATGGTCTTCATTGATGGTTATCCAGTCGCCGTTGAAACAATTGCTGCTGTAAGATGCAAAAGAATAATTGCCATCCCGGGGGCAGGATCCATTTATTTGACGGTAGTTGCTCAGGTACCCGATGTTGATGCCCGGGGCTGTGCCAGCAGTGCCGAAGTTAATTTTTAAAATGGGTGGTTTAAAGCTGCAGTCCAGTGTCTGTGCTGTTGCTGGCAGAAAGAAAAGTGACAATAGACAGGCAATGATTAGCAGTGGCAGCAGTTGTTTCATTTTAAATATTGTTAGTGGTTATACTTTTAATAAGATCAAAAAGATGATCATCTCCATAAATTTATTTTGAATTGATGGAGATTCATCACTGCACATTTATTTTGGCCGATATTTAACAGCAGTGCATCAATCTTTCATTGCCTGCTGTAAACTTAAAATTTGAGTTCGTATTTTTTAAAAAAAATAGTGCAGGCGGAAAATAAGAATTGATGAGTGTACTATCCACCGCAAATGATGCCGCAACCGTTTACAGTAAATTTTACAGGAATCAGTAACATTATTTATTATTTAATGATTACTTTAGGTGATACAATTTAATTACTGTCTTCTCTATTTTCTTTAACGATACAAACATTTGGCCCACAGGGCTGGATAAAAACTTGCTTATGAAGAATAACAAACTTTTGCTGTGGTCGCTTACCGTTGCGTTGGGCGGCTTTTTATTTGGGCTGGATGTAGCCGTTATTTCCGGTGCAGAACAAACCATTCAAAAATTGTGGAACCTTAGCGGTGCCATGCACGGGGTTGCCATCTCCATTGCTTTGTATGGAACAGTGTTTGGCGCTGCATTTGGTGGCTACTTTGCAGATGCTTTGGGACGTAAGAAAAGTTTGTTTTGGGTGGGGCTGTTCTTTTTTGTTTCTGCCGTAGGTTCGGCACTGGCGCAGGATGTATATACTTTTATGCTGTTCCGGTTGATCGGTGGATTTAGCATTGGCGCTTCCTCGGTGATTTCTCCATTGTATATTTCTGAAATTGCTCCGCCTAAAAAAAGAGGGTTCCTCGTTGCCTTATTTCAGTTCAATATTGTGTTTGGTATTTTGATTGCTTATGTGTCTAATTATTTTTTTCAGAAAATAATAAACGGCAACAGCGACTGGCGCTGGATGCTGGGTATCGTAGGAATTCCGTCACTGATTTTTACTTTTCTTACCACACTCATTTCTGAAAGTCCACGCTGGCTGATATTAAAAAGGAATGATACCGCTGCAGCAAAAAAAGTGCTGGATGAAATAGAACCTGATATTGCCGATGAAACCATCGCATTGATCCTGAAATCAAAAGCCACTGCTGCCAATACAAAGAAGGTTCCTTTCTTTTCAAAAAAATACAGCTGGCCAATATTGCTGGCATTTTTGCTGGCTTTCTTCAACCAGATGTCGGGCATCAATGCCATTATTTATTATGCTCCCCGTGTGTTTGAATTGACCGGGCTGGGCAAATCAGCTGCTTTACTTTCGTCTACGGGTATTGGTGTGGTGAATCTTATTTTTACCATGATAGGCCTTTCGTTGATAGACCGCTTAGGCAGGAGAGTGTTGATGTACATAGGTTCCATTGGATATATTATTTCTCTCGGACTGATTGCTTTTGCATTTTACAATGAATCTTATGCCGGCATGACGATGTATGTTTTTGCTTTTATCGCTTCTCATGCAATTGGCCAGGGTGCAGTAATCTGGGTTTTTGTGGGAGAAATTTTCCCCAGCGAAGTAAGGGCTTCCGGTCAGTCTTTTGGTTGCTTAACACACTGGGTTTTTGCTGCAGTGATTGCCAATATCTTCCCCATTTTTGCTGTTGGAAAACCATGGCCCATTTTCCTTTTCTTCGCCTGTATGATGGTGCTGCAATTACTGTATGTAAGATTTATGATGCCGGAAACAAAAGGCGTAGCATTGGAGGATATGGATGTGAGAGTGGGGCATTAGAATGAAAGTTATTTAAGGTTTGATGTTGAAAAAAATTGAGCATTCAAAGAGGAATGATAGAAGTAAATTTGGTAAAAATTAAAACCAAATAAATGAACTACACCATTCCTTCACAAACACGTATCGGGCATGTGCACCTGAAAGTGTCCAGCATAGAACGTTCCCTGAAATTTTACCAGGAATTATTAGGCTTTGAAATTACACAGCATTATGGCGACAGTGCGGTATTCATAAGTGCCGGCGGCTACCATCACCACATTGGATTAAACACCTGGCACAGCAAAGATGCAGGTCCAGCAATCGTCAATGCAGTCGGCTTGTATCACACAGCAATCCTGTATCCAGCAAAAAAAGATTTAGCCGACATTGTAAAAAGGATCACTGCTGCTGAGTATCCTTTAACAGGCGCTGCTGATCATGGGGTATCCTTAGCCATTTATTTAAATGATCCGGATGGCAACGGCGTGGAATTATATTGGGACAAACCAGAAGAAGAATGGCCATTTAACAATGGCAAACTGGATATGATTTCGGATCCAATAAATTGGGATGATTTGCTGAATGCTGAATAAAGTTTACACCTTTTTAAAAGGTGTAAACTTTAACTTATGTGAAAGTTATTCGTCCTCCTCTATAGCTCTCCCAAAACCGTAATAATAATCTGTCATCTCTTTATGGATTTTGATGAACTGTTCTTTTCCTCCAAACGAATCCAAAATTTCATTACGTAAAAGTTTAGTTGATTTATCACTGATAATGCTGTGGTAAGATGTCCAAGGATGCAAAGTGAAATCATTCACCAATTGATGCTTTTGTGCATTGGCATGTGTATACATAATTGCCTGCGTAAAGTAACTGTCTCTTAAAATTTCTATCCGTTTAAAAGTTCGGTAAAATAAGTTGCCGGTTCTGTTATACATTTTATTAAATGCCATGGCATACGAAGTGAAAAGCCTTTTAAAGGTCATTTCAACCAACGTATTTACATCTGTATGTTGAAGAAAATACTGTTCAGTTTTGGTTCTTTTTTCTAGTTTTAGAATGGCAGAGATAATTTCAACTTCAGATTTAATCTTTATGATAAAATGAAAATGGTTTGGCAATAAATTCCAGGCATATGTATCTGCAATCGGGGAAATGTACTGGTTAAACTGTCGAAGGAAGAAATAACAGTTTTCATCAGAACGAAAAAGTAACTCTCTGTTGTTGGTTTTATTATAAATGTGGTACGTTTTATCAAACTGAAATATTGCTGTATATTTTTCGTTGATAGGCATGATTAAAGATAAAAGCTTTACAGAAAAATAAAAAGTTTATATCCTCCAATTAAAGTTTACACCTTTTTAAAAAGATGTAAACTTTAAGCTAGCTACAAATCAAATTTTATCCCCTGTGCCAGTGGTAACTTATCTGTATAGTTAATGGTATTGGTTTGCCGGCGCATATAAACTTTCCAGACATCACTGCCACTCTCTCTTCCACCGCCGGTTTCTTTCTCACCACCAAATGCACCACCAATTTCAGCACCGGATGTTCCGATGTTTACATTGGCAATACCACAATCACTGCCTGTCGCAGAAAGAAATTTTTCTGCCTCTCTCAAATTAGTTGTCATGATCGCAGAGCTCAAACCCTGTGGCACACCATTCTGCATGGCTATAGCTTCATCAATGGTTTTGTATTTCATCAAATATAAAATGGGTGCAAAAGTTTCATGCTGCACAATTGCATAATGATTTTTTGCTTCCGCAATACAGGGCTTCACATAACAGCCGCTTTCATAACCTTTGCCTTTCAGGACGCCGCCTTCCACAATAAAATTGCAGCCTTCCGCTTTTCCTTTTTCAATTGCATCCACATACATTTTTACAGCAGCAGTGTCAATCAGTGGACCCACATGATTTTTTTCATTCAGCGGATTGCCAATTTTAATTTGCTTATAAGCATTCACTAATTTTTCTTTTAATTTGCTGTACACTTTTTCATGAATGATCAACCGGCGTGTAGATGTGCAACGCTGCCCGGCAGTACCCACGGCACCAAACGCAGCACCAATCAACGACATATCCAGGTCGGCATCCGGTGTAATGATGATGGCATTGTTGCCGCCCAGTTCCAATAAACTTTTTCCTAACCTTGCTGCTACTGCACTTGCCAACGCTTTACCCATCCTGGTACTTCCTGTTGCACTCATCAGTGGAATCCTGGTATCATTGCTCATCCATTTGCCTACTTCACGGTCGCCAATAATTAAATTATTTACGCCTTCCGGCACATTGTTTTTCTTGAATACTTTGGCAGTAATATTCATACAGGCAATACCGCACAAAGGTGTTTTTTCACTTGGCTTCCAGATGCAAACATCGCCGCAAACCCATGCCAGCATGGTATTCCAGCTCCACACTGCCACCGGAAAATTAAATGCACTGATAATACCCACAATCCCCAGCGGAGGATATTGTTCATACATCCGGTGTCCCGGCCTTTCACTGTGCATCGTCAATCCATGCAGCTGGCGGCTGAGCCCAACAGCAAAATCGCAGATGTCAATCATCTCCTGCACTTCGCCTAAGCCTTCCTGTAAGCTCTTGCCCATTTCATAACTCACCAGTTCACCCAGCGCCTGTTTATTGATTCTTAATTCCTCACCAATTTGCCTTACCACTTCACCACGTTTGGGAGCAGGCCAGTTACGCCACTCTACAAATGCCTCCTGTGCTTTGGCAATCACTGCCTCATAACTTGTTTTGTCAGCGCTGCTCACCGCACCAATCAGTTTGCCATCCACCGGGCTGAAGCTTTCGATCACCGCACCCTTGCTCGCCATCCATTTGGTGCCGGTGCTGACACCTTTATTTTTTGCCTGTAATTGCAATGCAGAAAGAAATTTCATATAGCTTTTTTTGTTTGGGTGCAAAGGTAAGCAGGGGAAGTTGAATTGGTAAATTGGTTTATTGCTGATTGGTTATTTTGTTACTTCGTATTGGATCATTTTATTGCCTGAAAAGTTTTATTTTCTGTTCACTATCTTGTAGTAAATAGTTGATTATGGAAAAGAGAATTATCAATAGCTTTCCCTTTATCCCACACCGGGCATCATCTTTTGAGCAGGATGAGATGGCCAGCCGTTCTTTATCGTTTTATCAATGGATGAATGAGCGTCGCAGTTGTCGTGATTTTTCTGACCGGCCGGTAGCAAAAGAAGTGATTGAAAAAATACTTCTTACTGCCGGTACTGCACCATCCGGAGCCCATAAGCAACCCTGGATTTTTTGTGTTGTCAGTGATGCTGCTATCAAAACAGCAATAAGAACTGCAGCTGAGCAGGAAGAAAAAGAAAGTTATGATAACCGTATGAGTCAAGAATGGTTGAACGACCTGGCCCCCATCGGAACAGACTGGCATAAACCATTTTTAGAAACGGCTCCGTACCTGATTATTGTTTTTAGCAGAAGTTATGAAACGGAAGCAGACGGCCACAAGCATCAGAATTATTATGTAAAGGAAAGTGTGGGTATAGCCTGTGGGTTTTTACTGGCTGCCATACACCACGCCGGGCTGGTGGCACTAACGCATACGCCCAGTCCAATGAATTTTTTAAGCAACATTTTAAACCGACCGGTAAATGAAAAGCCATTTTTATTAATACCCGTGGGCTATGCTACAACAGAATGCTGGGTACCTGATTTGCAACGAAAAAAAATTAATGCGACAACTTTTTTTTATTAGTTAAGATATTTTTATCCTGTTGTTTCTGAGTATGGGAGGTAAAACTATTCTTCCTTCCACTCCGCCCCAATCTTTCTAATATCCCCGGCAATGTTGCTAATAAAATTAAACTGATCGGCTATCGGTTTAAATTCGGAGAGTTGCTTTTTTGTTTCACTGTCAAGGATACCCTGTTGTAATTCTGTTCGCCTTGCCTGCAGCAGTTGTTGCAGGCGTTGTTGAATATTGTTGTGCAATGTTTCCGATGCGGCAGTGTTGGCTGGCGTTTCAGCAATGATCTTTTCTGCATCGTTCAGTTTGGCCACAGTGTTGTTGATGAGCGGAATAAAATCCGGCGACGCCAGTTTTACAGAGAGCGGCATCACATAAGAAGACAGCGTGGCGATATGTGAAGTGAGCATGTGGTTGAGCACTACAAACTGGTAAAGTTGTTTACTGTTTTTCTGTTTGCTTTTTGGCTCTGCCAGCATACGGCTGAAAGCATCCGAAAGATTAGCCAGCGCCACTAACGCATTCTTGCGGCTCAGCTTGTAACTGTTAATGGTAACAGGGTTGCCGGCAAATGCAGCAGCAATATCATTGAAATAATTTTTATTGCTGCTGATGGCCTGCAGCATATAATTGCTCATCTGGTCCTGCTCCCAGGCCGGAAGTAAAATCAAATTGGCTATAAAGGCAATTACCGAACCAATGGCAGTATCCGTAATTCGGTCGGTGATGATAATTTTAAAACTCACATCACTGAGCAAATGAAAGAGCAACAAAATATACGGTGTCATAAAAATTACGCTGAACATGTAATTTGTTCTAAGCAAGCTGTAAGTGCCAATCATCAGCAACAGCACAATTACAAAAAGCGCTTCCCTGTCTTTAATAAAATTTAAGATCAACAATCCAATCAATGCACCGAGGATGGTGCCGGTGAGCCGTTGATAATTTCTTTTTTTTGTGAGGCTGTAAGCAGGTTTCAAAATCACGATGATGGTAAGTAGTATCCAGTAACTATGCCCCAGGGGAAAGAACATTGATACAATAAAACCAAGCAGGGTGGCAATGCTGATCCTTACTGCATGACGAAAAGTATTAGATGCAAAAGAAAGATTGTCAATCAGCAATTTTAAATCAACCGGTTGATGGGTGATGAACTGATCGTAATCAGCCGAAATCGCAATTTTCTTTGTAAGTTCCTTGTCATACGTGGTGTATAAATGCAGCGTATGTATTCGGCTGGCAATGTCTCCAATGCTGTTGAGTATATGCCGCATGCTGATAAAGCCATCTACATTTTCAGCAGTGCGTTTGCTATCTCTGAAGGCATTAAAATATGTTTTTGTTTTGCTGATATGTGCTGCCAGCAAACCAGTTTCTTCTGATGCCTCACCGCTTTTGATAGCGATACCAATTTCATCCAGTTCATTGCTCAGTTCAAGAACGAGTTGCCGGTATTGCTCCAGTATATCCTCTTCATCAAATGCTTCATGCAGCGCTTTGTAATCATGATACGAACTCATGGTTCTTTCAAACAGGTCAACAATATCAGTGAATATCATCAGCAGTGTGCGGCTGGTATTGGTCGATTCTTTTATTACATTCCTGCTTTTAAACAACAGTTCTCTTACTAGGTTTTGTTTTTCATGAACCACAATTTGCTGTGCCATCATGTCTTCATAAGTTTTACCGTAGTCCACTTCTTTGTTGTAAAAAGAAGCCCTGATACGCATGTAATCTGCCGTGGCCAAAATACATTCGCCCAATGCCTGCTGCGCCAGCTTGTAAGGACGAAAACTATACAACGCCAAACTCAGCAACATGTACCACACCGCACCCGCCAAAATATATCCGGCATTGATCACCACATCCCATCCCTGGTGATGACGGTCAATATTGAGCACCATTACCAGCAGGGCAGACACACCAATAGAATTAGCACGGGTACCAAACACCCCAATCATGGAAAAAATAAAACAGGCAAGCAGTATCAGCCCACCAAGCAGGAAAGGGTAGGGCGCTGCAAAACCGGTAAGCATTGCCATCACGGTATTGATAATAATACAGGCCAGCATACCATTTTTGCGGTGATGAATGGGGCCGGGATTATCGGTGATGCTTACACTCATGGCACCAAGTGATACCACCACACCGGCAGCAAGCAAATGGAAATGGTTGAATAATAGTGCAGGCAATACAATACCCACAGTAATGTGTACCCCTTCGCTGAGGTAATGACTGCTGATAAAACTTTTGTATTCTTTTATATAATCCATTGGTAACCCTGCCTGGGTTTGAATGATAAAGATACCGTGTTATGAAAAGATGAAGTTGTATTGGTGATTGAAAGGTTTTTGGATACAGGTATTTTTTTTTATGTTGGTGATTTATTTGGTTTCAATACCTGCGTTGTAGAATTTATTCCCCAATAGCGATTCATTTTTTTTTGTGATCAGCATGTAATTCAGTGCAGCAGCCAATCTATGCTCTGGCACTGTTGTTGGAATAATGAATTGGGAATAAAAATTATTAAAAAATATTTATGAAGGGTATAAAAAATTATGATGGCATTGTGTTACTGATGATGCTGTTTTTTTTCACCGCCTGCTCTGTATCTAAAGAGGCAAGAACAATGAAAAATAAGATCAACGGTTACTGGATTTTACAAACAATTAATATTGAAGGAACCGATGCAAAGCTGAAAGCAATAGTGTTTAATGAAGCAGAATATAATTGCTTTAGCGGCAGCAGCTGGAACTTTATTTCCAATAATGGAATGGGAAATTATACGCTGCCGGGTACTGCTCCGGCCTGCAGTTCCCTTGTTAAGAATATACGCTGGACTATTGATGAACCAAAAGACGGGGAGAGAAAATTTCAGTTTAAAAGACTGGATGAAAATAAAAATCCGATGGATAACAATAATGGCTACCGGCTGAGTGTAGCTTCTTTAACAGATAATACCATGCAATTAAAATCGGCTATCAGCTTTGAAGGTAAGCCGGTGAACATTGTTTACAATTTTGTAAAAAAATAAAATATCAAAATAAATTTATGAAAAACGTATTTGGAAAAACGGCAGTATTCATTGCAGGTGCAATGATTATTTGTGCAGGCTGCAGCACAACTCAAAAAGCAAGCAACAAACAAAAAGGTGCAGTGATTGGTGCCGGCAGTGGCGCTGTAATAGGCGGTATCATTGGCAACAATGTAGGTAATGGAAAAAATACTGCCCTCGGTGCAATTATCGGTGCAGCAGTAGGTGGTGTGGCAGGAGGAATTATTGGTAATAAAATGGATAAGCAGGCTGAAAAAATTAAAGAAGAAGTACCGGGAGCACAGGTTACCAGGGTGGGTGAAGGTATCAATGTTACATTCAACGAAAACAATCCGGATGGATCTAAGGCAGGTGTTTATTTTGCCACCAATATGTCTGACATTAATGCCAATTCAAAATTAGCCTTGGACAAATTGGTAAAGGTTTTTAATATTTATCCTGAAACAAATATTCTGATAGAAGGGCATACGGATAATGTGGGTGGGGCTGCTTATAATGAAACACTTTCTCAAAAAAGAGCCAATGCAGTAGCCAGTAATTTAAAAGCGGCAAATATTGCAGCTTCCAGGTTAACGGTTAAATGGTATGGCGAAACACAACCTAAGGTTGAGAATACTTCTGATGCCAACAGGGCAGCAAACAGGAGGGTAGAATTTGCTATTACCGCTAATGATAAAATGAAAGAAGCCGCCGCAAAAGAAGCCGCCAACAACTAAAAGCTATTTATTATTTCTCGCTTTTGTCAACATAGTTACAACTGCAGCTTCCGTACCTGTAAATGGTCCGGAAGTTGCTATTTTAATACTGGCCATCGCAGCAGCAAATGTGCCTGCTTCCTGCGGAGTGGCATTTTTATTTCGCTGGTATAAATATCCGGCCATATAGGTATCACCACAACCCGTAGCATCCTTTACTGCATCAGGAATGTAAGCAGGGATTGTGTAAAAAATTTCATCTGTATAAATTACAGAACCCATGCTGCCAAGGGTTATCACCACTTCCTTCACACCCCAGTCGCTCAATAATTTTGCAGCTTTCCGTACATCTTTATATCCTGTCAACACTTCCATTTCAGTTTCATTGGCTTTTAAAATACTGGTATACGGAAGTGCTTCTCTTTTATCTTTCCAGTCAATGGCAACTATATTATTGTTTTTAACTTTTCGCAAATAGCCCTGCACATCTAAAGACACATCGCTTCTTTGTGCAAGCATTTTAATTAAGTCCAGCGGAATGTCATCAGCCAGCAATGGCCCCAGGTGAAAAATAGATGCATTGATACCCACCAGTTGTGCTGCAGTAAATGGGTCGGCAGTTTGCAATACTCTTTGTGTGCGGTGATCCTGGTTGTGAGAATAAATATTTTCAAAGTAAACGGTGTGTGCAGATGGCTGTACATTTATTTCGATGCCGGCGTAACGCATTTCTTCTGCAAAATGTATTTCACTTGCTGCAAGCGAAGTAACCAAACCATATTTCACCTTCATGTTGCGGATGGCATGGGAGAAATAAAATGAAGTGCCACCGGACATAAAAATTTCTGCTTCAGGTGTTACCACTTTATCTAATGTAATATGCCCGATGCAGCAGATATCGTACATGTTGTTATTGTTAAATTATTTTCTAAATAAAGATAAGCCACCCGTTCTTTATTTCTTTCAGTAAATGTGACTGCCGTAAATTTCTGTGATGAAAATAATTACTGAAGAGTCGGATGATATTTCTTAATACATTTATCAAAATTTTAAAATGGGCAAAGGAAGATTTGAAGCATTCAGCGATGGAGTCATCGCCATCATCATTACCATTATGGTGTTAGAATTGAGAGTGCCTGAAGGTGGTGAACTGTCTTCCCTTCAGCCATTGATTCCTAAATTTTTAAGTTATATTTTAAGCTTTATCTATTTGGGCATTTACTGGAATAATCACCACCACATGCTGCATGCTGTAAAGGAAGTGAACGGAGCTTCTTTGTGGGCCAACCTTCATTTGCTTTTCTGGCTTTCACTGGTGCCATTTGTTACAACATGGATGGGAGAAAATCATTTTACACAATGGCCGGTGGCACTTTATGGAATGGTACTTTTGATGGCTGCCATTGCCTACACAATATTATCAAAAACGCTGATCAATAACCAAGGAAAAAACAAGAAGCTTGCGATGGCATTTGGTAAAGATGAAAAAGGAAAACTCTCCATGCTGCTGTATACCATCGGAATTATTTTTTCTTTTTTTTATCAGTGGGTAGGCCTGGGGCTGTATGCAGTTGTTGCACTCATCTGGTTCATCCCTGACAGGAGAATTGAAAAAACATTTTTGCATGAGGAAACAGGCCTCCCTCAATAAGTCATTTTCTTTGGCTTAATACTTCAAAGCTGTTTAAGCAATTTAAAATATAGAATTGAATATTTGATTTAAAGGTCTTGCCAGTTTAATTATGACCGGCAGTAAAGATTTTAACTCTTACCAGTAACTGGGTTAGCCGCATTTTTTGGTTCGGTCACGCCGAAGGCGTGATTCAAAAAATGCGGAGCATATTTTTTGAAAGAAGCAAAAACAGCGGCGTTCCAGTTACGCAGCCTGTCGGCTGTGGAGGCAAAACCAACAAGTTTATTATAGCTAACGAAAAATAAAAGATCCGACTGGTATAAAATAAATAATTTAAACAGTTTCCTAATCTTGTATAAAATCATCTCTGTAAAGACACTTGATTTTTATAATCTAACAGAATAAAAAAAGTCACACAAATATGTGACTATATATTTTTAATCAATGTCCATTTTTATATTCGCTTCAATACTTCTTCACCCATTGCATCGGTACCTAATATATTTTCAGGGGCAGTACTTACATCTGCAATATCCCTTGTTCTGAAACCAGCTTTTAATACAGCATCCACTGCACTGATGACAGCTTCCGATTCTGCTTTTAATCCAAATGAAATATCCAGTAACAATGCGGCGGAAAGAATAGATGCCAACGGATTGGCAACACCTTTTCCGGTGATGTCGTGTGCAGAGCCATGAATGGGCTCGTACACACCGGTACCATCTCCAATGGAAGCCGAAGCCAGCATGCCCATAGAGCCTGCAATCTGGGAGGCTTCATCGGTTAAAATATCACCGAATAAATTGGCTGTTACCACCACATCAAACCGGCATGGATCTTTTATCAGCATCATGGCAGTAGAATCTACAAACTGGTGTTCTACTGCTACATCAGGATATTCCAACGCCAGCTTTTGAATTTCTTCCCTCCACAGGCGGCTTGTTTCAAGCACATTTGCTTTATCAACAGAACACAATTTTTTCTTTCTTGTCCGGGCTGCATCAAATGCTTTGCGGCCAATTCTTTGCACTTCATAACGACTGTACTCTGCTACATCATAAGCAGTATCACCATTATTTTTTCTTCCTTTTTCTCCAAAATAAATATCACCGGTCAGTTCACGAAAGAATAAAATATCAGCGCCTTTTAATATTCCCGGCTTGATGCTGGAGGCACTTAATAATTCATCAAACAATTTGATAGGGCGAAGATTGGCATACAATCCAAGTTCCTTCCGCATTTTAAGCAAGCCTTGCTCTGGACGAACTTTTGCAGATGGATCGTTGTCATATTTGGGATGACCAACTGCGCCAAATAACACCGCATCTGATTTTCTCATTTTCTCCAGCGATTCATCCGGTAAAGGATTGCCTGTTGCTTCAATGGCCACATGCCCTATCAATGCTTCATCATAAATAAACTCATGATTGAATTTTGCAGCAATGGCATCCAATACTTTTTTACCAACTGTTGTCACTTCCTGCCCAATACCATCGCCGGGAACTATCAGAATATTTTTTTTCATGTTTTAAAAAGGGCAAAGAGATTAGAGGCAGGGAGGCAAAGAGTGGAACTCTGCACCTGCATGGATTCTCTTTTATTTTATTTTTTGAATTAAAGAATACATCATTTTATCAATCTCAATACACAAATCAATTTATAAGAGATTCAACATTTTTTGCGTTGCCTTAATGGCACTCACTGTCTGGTCACTGTCCAGCCCTCTTGTTTTAAATTCTTTTCCTTTATCATCCCAGGTGATGATGGTTTCACACAAGGCATCAGACTTACCTCCCGGCGGGATACGAACTGCATAGTCTGTGAGTAAAGGCAATTCTATTTTCTTTTTTTTGTAAATACGTTTCAGTGCATTCATAAATGCATCGTATTGGCCATCGCCCTGTGCATGTTCTTCAAATATTTCTCCATCTACATTGATTTTTAAAGTAACGGAGGGCTTCAGTTCTTTTGAATGGGTGAGTACATAATTTTCAATCTGCACTTTTTCTTCAATGGTATTACTGTCCAGTACATCAGAAATAATATAAGGCAAATCTGATTGCGTAACCACTTCTTTCCTGTCTCCCAGTTCAATAATTCTTTGCGTAATTTTTTTAAGATCTGCGTCAGATAATTGGATGCCTAATTGCTGTAAGTTGTTTTCAATATTGGCTTTGCCACTTGTTTTGCCCAGGGCATATTTACGTTGGCGGCCAAAACGTTCCGGCATCAGCTCATTAAAGTATAAATTATTTTTCTTGTCACCATCTGCATGAATGCCGGCTGTTTGTGTAAATACATTTTCACCCACCACAGGTTTGTTTACCGATATTCTGAAACCGGAGAATGTTTCCACCAGCTTACTTACGGTGTACAATGATTTTTCAACTACAGATGTTTTTACCTCTTTCACATAATCATTCAATACCGCTACAGCACTTGCCAGCGGCGCATTTCCTGCCCGTTCACCCATTCCGTTGATGGTGAGGTGCAAACCTTTGGCTCCAGCTTTTACTGCCTCCAGTACATTGGCAATACTGAGGTCATAATCATTGTGTGCATGAAAATCAAAATGAATATTGGGGTAGCGCTGAACGATATCAGAAATGTATTCGGCTGTTTCAAATGGAATTAAAACACCTAAGGTATCCGGTAATAAAATTCTTTTGATGGGCTGTGTGGAAAGAAAATCCAGGTATTGAAAAACATATTCTGGTGAGTGGCGCATGCCGTTGCTCCAATCTTCTAAATATACATTGCAGTCAATATTATTTTTTTGAGCCAGGGCAATCACAGCACCTACTTCTTTAAAATGCTGTTTGGGTTTTTTCTTTAATTGGTGTGTCAGGTGATTCAATGAACCTTTAGTTAAAAGGTTCATTACTCTTGCGCCTGCTTCCAGCATCCAGTTAATAGAAGTAGCGCCATCTACAAATGTCAGTACTTCAATTTTATCAATAAAGCCGTTAGCTTTGGCCCACTCTGTAATTTTTTTTACTGCCTGAAATTCTCCTTCGGAAACACGGGCAGAAGCAATTTCAATCCTGTCCACCTTTACTTCAGTAAGCAGCAGTTGGGCAATCGTCAATTTTTCTGAAGCAGAAAAAGATACGCCGCTGGTTTGTTCACCATCCCGAAGGGTGGTATCCATGATCTCAATATGTCGTTGCAATGATTTCATTTTGCCTTGTTGTATGCCGTTATTGCTATGTTGCCTGCTCTTTTGTTTATGAAAAAAATACAAGGCTGTTATTTTATAAAATCAATACACACTCTTTGCAGCAAAGAATTGGATATCTTCTTTCATTGCATGTAAATAGTCGATATCATCAAAACCATTTGTCATGTTGTGCTTCTTGTAAGTATTGATGACAAAGGATTCTTTTTGGCCGGTTGGTAAAATGGTAATGGATTGATCCGGAAGATTCACTTCCAGTTCTGCCTTGGGGTCGGCTTCAATTGCCTGGAATATTTTATCTAAAAATTCTGGGCTCACCGTTACCGGCAGTATACCGATATTGAGTGCATTGCCTTTGAAAATGTCTGCAAAAAAACTGGATACCACACAACGGAAACCATAATCATAAATGGCCCATGCCGCATGTTCCCGGCTGCTGCCGCTGCCAAAATTTTTGCCGCCAACCAGTATCTTACCGGAATAGATTGGATTGTTTAACACAAAATCTTTTTTGGGACTGTTGTCGCCGTTATACCTCCAATCCCTGAACAGGTTATCGCCAAAGCCGGTACGTTCTGTAGCTTTTAAAAAACGGGCTGGAATGATTTGATCCGTATCAACATTTTCAATCGGTAAAGGAACTGCTGTACTTCTTACTATCGTGAATTTATCGTAAGCCATTTTTTATATTTTTTGATGTATGATTTTTTCATGTCTGATTTCTTAACTCATTGCCTCTTTCCCCATTGCCTCTTTGCCTTATTTCCTTTACAACAAATCCCTTGGATCCGTTACCACACCAGTTACGGCTGCAGCCGCTGCTACCAGCGGACTGGCAAGCAATGTTCTGCTGCCGGGGCCCTGGCGGCCTTCAAAGTTTCTGTTGCTGGTGCTCACGGCATATTTGCCTGCAGGGATTTTATCATCATTCATAGCAAGGCAGGCAGAACAACCGGGCTGGCGCAGCTGAAAGCCGGAGGCATTAAGGATATCTAAAATACCTTCTTCCTTAATTTGACTTTCTACAACATGAGAGCCGGGAACTAACCATGCAGTAATATTATCCGCCTTCTTGCGTCCTTTTACAATAGAAGCAAATGCACGAAAATCTTCAATGCGTCCATTGGTGCAACTTCCTAAGAAAACATAATCTACTTTTTTACCAATGATCTTTTCATCTTCGGCAAAGCCCATGTAAGCCAGTGATTTTTTATAAGAAGCTTCGCCATCTTTTACAGCAGCAGCCAATGGAATATTTTTAGAGATACCGGTTCCGAGACCTGGATTGGTGCCATAAGTAATTTGAGGTTCGATATCATCTGCATGATAGGTTAACTCCAAATCAAATTTTGCATCAGCATCTGTTTTCAATGTTTTCCAATAGGCCATTGCAGAATCCCATGCTGCTCCCTTCGGTGCTTTTTCACGTCCATTCAAATAATTAAAAGTGGTATCATCAGGAGCAATCATACCGCCACGGGCTCCCATTTCTATTGATAAGTTACATACTGTCATTCTTCCTTCCATGCTCATCTGCTCAAATACTTCTCCTGCAAATTCAATAAAATAACCGGTGGCACCACTGGCAGAAATTTGGGAAAGGATAAATAAGGGAACATCTTTGGCAACAACTCCTTTGCCTAATTTTCCATTAATGGTAATCCGCATTTTCTTTGGCTTCGGTTGCATGATGCATTGAGAAGCCAGCACCATCTCTACTTCTGAAGTACCAATGCCAAAAGCGATAGCACCAAAAGCGCCATGAGTAGAGGTATGTGAATCACCACAAACAATGGTCATCCCGGGAAGGGTAATACCATTCTCCGGTCCTACTACATGTACAATCCCATTTTTAGGATTTCCCAATCCCCAGTGTGAAATACCATATTTAGCAGAGTTTACCTCCAGCGCTTTTAACTGGTTAGCAGAAAGTGGATCAGCCACAGGTAAATGCTGGTTGATGGTAGGTGTATTGTGATCTGCTGTGGCAAATGTTTTATAAAGATATAAAACTTTCTTTATCCACGTCCCGCCCGCATTGCTGCTCGTGGCATTCGCGCTGCTGCTCCTGG
>JANLQY010000021.1:0-13157 GCA_031368105.1 Chitinophagaceae bacterium | reverse complement strand
CTTAATGAATATCACTTTAGATTTAATAGAAGACAGAATATGGGGACGACTTTTGATTTACTCATAAAAAGGATGGTAATAAATGAACCAATACGCTTATTATCAGTCAATTAATATTGTTACCTAAACGCCTATACCTATTAAAATATTTATCAAGTTGCATAAACAAGATGCTAAAAGGTATGCCGATGAACGGATTGCGACGCAACGATGATGCTATAAAAAACTAAAGCTGGTATCAAAAATAAATAACTCAAACAGCTTCTTAGTTTATCTTTCTCTTCCCCTGTTCCAAAATGATTTCCCCTAAATATGGTGCAACTATATCTTCAATTGTTTTAGCAGAAATATCAAGTGCATGAGCATTTTGCACAAGTTTCATCCACGGCTTGGGTTGGTTAAAATCATACGCTCCAAAAACCACTACTGGCGTACCTTTTATTTCAACCGTATCTTTTTTAACCACCCATTGCTCTGCCCAGGTGTAAAGATATTTAGCATCCGCTTCCTGTAAGCGCAGGCAGGAATGAGAAGCAGGATAACCGGGCAAAGCATATTGATGCCATCCAACACCTAATTTATTTTCGATATTAAAATTCCAGCGAAGGTCCCATTCATCATTGAATGTACTGGTAGTTTTTTCTGCTTTCCAGTTGGTGAAAAATAGCCCGGTAGGAGTCTGGTCATTTTTTCTGCCCATACTGGTTGCACCGGCATATATTATTTCTCCATTTTCATACGCTGCAAAAGATTGTGTGGCGTATGAAAAGAAAATGATTTTATCTACCTCTTTTATAGCCGGAATGGTTAGGGGAAAAGGAAGAAAATAAGCGATATCAGCAGTACTGTCATCCGGTACAACAATGCTGTCTATTTTTTGCAGGTTGTCAAAGTCGGCCCTGTTAACAGTTCTTGTAATTTGTTGGGCAATATTATCTGCCTTGTGTTGCTTACTCCATTCTTTTCCATTTTCAATATGGTACTGTATTTCTTTTACAGGCTTGTTCCTTTTTATAACAACTTTGTTGTTTCCATAGCTGTCCTTATTAACCGGGTGCTTACAATTGCTCAACAAGAATACTGCTGCTATTGCAGAAAAATAAAGTAATGTTTTCATAATAGTAAATTAGCCGCTTGTCAGCGCTGTTATATAAAGTTGCACCTGATAAAACCTGGATTATCTAAAATTTGGTAAGCTATTTTTTTCTTGCAACAGTGTTTTTAAAATAAAAAAACGCAAGGTGGTTTCACCATTACGTTTTTTTATTTTGAGAAAAACTATTCTTTCTCTATGATAATAGTTATACAAAATGCCAGTAAGTTTCTTCTTTGTGAAAATTGGTATCAGGCCAATGATCCAGATCAAAGCCAGGCGCATTTTCAAGCATTTCTTTTTCTTGATTGAATACAAACATTTTTTTGTCAGCATCAACCTGCAGCATCCCAAAGGGGATGGCAAAATATTTAGTTCCCATTCCAAGAAATCCGCCTAATTCAATTATCACATAATCAATTTTACCAGTGGTAATATCAATCATGATGTCGTTAATTTCTCCCATTGATTCATCCTTTCCATTGCGAACCTTATCGCCAATGATGGATGAAGCGGTTAAATATTTTAGCGGCATGTTTGAATAAAGTTCATCCTGGTTAAGGCCTGTGAAATTGTCTTCTTTTAATGTGTCCATTTTATTTTTATTTTATAATTTAAGAATATTATTTTCTGCTGCAATAGTAAAACCTGTTTACATTTTATCATGATTTTTCTGACAGGTCATTGCATGGTCAAGATGTGTTTTTAAACCAGGTAACATAGACGCTGCCCATGCTTTTATTTCGGGATTTGTAGCATCTGCAGCAGCTTTTTCAAATTTTTCAATTGCTTTTTTATGACCATCTACCATCATGTCGGTATATGCCTTATCAAAATCTTTTCCCTTTTTTTCTGATAACTTTTTATAGGCATCTTTTGCATCATCAGTCAGGGATGCTGGTAAAGCAATTGATTTTTTAGCGGCAAGTGCTTTAAGTTCAGCGGAGGCTTTTGAATGATCTGCTACAAGCATCTTACCCAAATCTTTTACTTCTTTCATCTGGCCATTTGTTTGAGCAAGCTGGCCAAGTTGAATTTCTTCCTGGTTGATTTCCGCAGCAGCTACAAGAAAGTCTGCATCCCACTTCATTTTGTCGGTATTTGTGCTATTGCTTGTGCTGTCTATTTTTGCATCATTTTTATCTTCTGCTACTTCTTTAGCATCTTTTTTATCATCATCTTTTTTTGATTCACTGCAAGAAGCATAGGATAATACCATTGCAATTGAGGCGATTACCAGACCACCTTTAATAATTGTTTTTTTGAAATTCAAAAATGCTTTTTTCATTTGATTGTTTTTTTATGGTGAATATTAAATAATACTGGTATGACTGTTCCTAAGAAAGACGATATGAAAATTTCCTGCCAGAATTAATACCTTATAATACAGCTTATTTTGGGTGAAATTTTTCCTGTAAGTGGGGTGAAATTGACCCGGTATGTGTAATGTGAAAAGATATCTTATTTACCATAGACCGGAGAGTATAAATATGCAGAGATCTTCAATAAGCCGCAGATACCAAACAGCAAAAAAAATTATTGCAACTAAATACTATCCCTTCCTTCATTCTAAAAGGCTGGTAAAAATTAACCTGCTGAATCTGTATTCAAAAAAGTAGGTTTATTCGTATCATTGCTCATCAAAACCCAATCAAATTATTTATGAAGAAATTTATTTTTCTGCTGCTCATCAGCCCGCTGTTTTGCAAAAGCCAGTGTTTAAAATATGAAGACTCTTTAAACAACTTCATTAAACAATATCTAAAAGATCATGAAGTGGTAAAAGGGGAGGATAAGAAACTGTTGCAGTTTTATCCGGTAAATAGGCAGTGCAGGATAGCAGCGGCGTTCACAAAAAAAGAAAACAGCGAATGGTTTTGGATGAATACTTCCGGCGCTATGAAACAACAGTACAGGGTATACGGGGTTCTTTCATTTACAATACAGGATACCTTGTTGCAGCTAAACGTTTATCAATCCAAATCTTTGCTGGCTACAAAAGATTACAGTGATTATTTATTTGTACCGTTTACAGACAAAACCAACGGCTTTGAAACATACGGTGGCGGCCGCTATATTGATTTAAAGATGGACGATATTAAAAATAGTCTGTGTGTACTTGATTTCAACAAAGCATACAATCCTTACTGTGCTTATGCCAGTGGATTTAATTGTCCCATTCCTCCAAAAGAAAACGATTTAAAAGTGAATATCAGTGCAGGGGAAAAAAACTATTTGAAACATTGATACGGAGCCAAAACAGCATGTTATATACAACAAGAAAAGGATAATTAAATTTTATTTCAATTACCCTTTTCTTAAAATTAATTTTCGATGAGATGTGGTGAATATTTTCTTTTGAATGCACTAAGCTTAATTGCTATTGAGCTCCTTTAGCAGCCTCCATTGCTTCCTTTTGTTTTTTTCTTATTCCGGTAAACACTTTGTATTTATCAGCTCCCATTAAATCTTTAAGTTTAGTATTCTTCTCTTCGTTAATTGCTTTCTTAGCGGTGTCTTTTTCTTCGGCTGTCAACTTATCATTATCCTTTAAATTCTTTACTTTTTTTACCAGCGGTTGTAATTATTTCATTTGCAGATTTTATCTGATCTGCTGCCAGTCCGGCTCCTATCAAGGCTTCCTGCAGGTCACTTTCCTGTTTTGCCTTCATGGCTTTTTTTCTTCTTTGCTCATTTCTGTTTTGGCAGATGGTGCAGCAACAGGTACCTGTGCAAATGTCATTGCTGAAAAGCAGGCAATAGTAAAAGTTGTAAAAACTATTTTTTTTATTTTTTAAAAATTAAAAAAAACAACTACTTCCGAAAAGAAAAACTTTAAGGCTAAACCATTGTTATTTATTTCCTAATTACTGTTTCAAATAATAGTTATGCAGGAATTATGACAGCGTATTTTATTTCTTTTGCCCTCTTGTAATGGGCTTGCCATATTTCTTCATCATCCTGTCTTTCTTTCTTACAATAAAATTTACTTTACTGTTTTTTGCAGATTTCTCATGAAAGGCCGGTCCCACATCTTCTTTATTTGGCAGTTTTACCTGGATGATTTTCATGAATACTTTTGGCTGCTCATCTTCTGTCAATACATCAGAGATAACAAGGCTGGCAGGCAATGCTGCAATAGGAACCTCGTATTTCATTAAGTCCTCAATAGCAGTTTGCAGCGGTTTTTCTTTTTCAGTAATAAAAGTGATGGCAATCCCTTTTTTATCATACCTGCCGGTACGGCCTATGCGATGAATATAATTTTCCGGAACCGGCGGTACATCAAAATTGATGACATGTGTTACTTCAGCAATATCTATTCCTCTTGCAACAATATCGGTGGCAATGATAAAGCGGTAATTGCCTTCCTGGAATTGTTTCACTGTATTAAAACGGTGGTTTTGTTCTTTATTAGAATGTATCACACCAGCCTTGCCGGGATAGGTAGGCTCCAGTTGCTCATACAACTGATCAGCTAATTGTTTGGTAGCTGCAAACACCAGTACCTTGGTCATGGTTTCATCCTCTGTCAATAACAATTCCAGCAGGTTTACTTTTGTGTAAAAATTAGGAACTTCATATCCTGTCTGTATAATATTTTCAAGCGGAGTGCCTGTAGGTGCAGCTTCCACTCTTACCGGGTCGTTAAAATAAGTATCAATCAACGCTTCTACATCTTCTGTAATTGTTGCAGAAAATAGCAGGTTCTGTCTTTTTTCCGGCAGCAGGTCGAGGATATTTTTTAATTGCGTTCGGAAACCCAGGTTGAGCATTTCATCCACTTCATCAATCACCAGTTTCTTGATCATTTTTGTTTTGAATGCACCATTCATTGCAAGGTCGTACAACCTGCCTGGTGTGGCCACCAGCACATCCACTCCTTTTTCTACCGCTAATTTTTGAGTATTAATATTTACACCGCCATACACACCTTCCACCACCAGGCTCATGTAAGGCGTTAATGCTTTTACTGATTCCACCACCTGAGCCACCAGCTCTCTTGTAGGAACAATGATTAATATCTGCGGTGATTTATCTTTTGTAAATTTCCATTGCCTCAGGCAGGGCAGCAGGTAAGCAAATGTTTTACCTGTACCGGTTTGCGCTATCCCACACACATCTCTTCCCGACATCACAACAGGAAATACCCGGTGCTGAATAGTGGTGGGATTAGTGTATCCAAGATCATCCAGTGCGGTAAGCAAAGGAGTGTTTAAATTCAAATCATCAAAAGTCATAACAATAAAAAAGTGAATTGCGAAGGTAGCTTTTAATTATTGGGTAGATTTTTGTCAATGAGTCTATCATCTTTTATCAGCAAATAAATGACTGTGAATTGTATTTTTTTCTCATCTCGAAAAACAGCATTGCAGCAGAACCAACCTTCAGCTTTTTAATTTGTTACTTTTGCCATCCTGCAAAATTATAAGCAGGTATATAAAAGCATTAGAGACTCATGGCAAAAATTGCAATCAACATAGCAACCGGAAGTTTGCAGCAGGAAGAAATAATTGTAGGGATTGATTTGGGCACTACTAATAGTTTGGTAGCCATCATTCATCCCGATACAAAAAAACCGGTGGCTTTAAAAGAACATAACAGTTCTTCCTTAGTGCCATCTGTTATCAATTTTGATGAATCCGGAAATGTGATTGTGGGAGAAGAAGCGAAAAATAAATTGATCAGCCAGCCGCAAAACACCATCTTTTCTGCCAAGCGTTTAATGGGTAAGTCTTACAACGACATCAAAGCAAATGCTTCTTTTTTTTCTTACAAAGTAATTGATGACAACACAGATAGTTTGGTGAAAGTGCAGGTGGGTAATAAATTTTATACACCAACAGACCTGTCTTCTTTTATATTAAAAGAATTAAAACAAAGGGCAGAACATATTTTAAAAACACCTGTTAACAAAGCAGTAATTACTGTGCCGGCTTATTTTAATGATGCACAGCGGCAGGCTACCAGGAATGCAGGAAAGCTTGCAGGGCTGGATGTTTTAAGAATTGTGAATGAACCCACGGCTGCAAGTCTTGCGTATGGTTTGGGCCTGGCCAAAGACGATGAAAAAACAATTGCAGTGTATGATTTAGGCGGAGGTACATTTGACATTTCTATTTTAAAAATTGCCAACGGTATATTTGAAGTGCTGTCTACTAACGGCGATACTTACCTTGGCGGAGACGATATTGATAAAGCGATTGTAGATTACTGGCTGCAGCAGTCGGGTGTTACTGCCAATGAACTAAGTTCTAATAAAGAATTTGGACAAGCCATCCGGCTAAAAGCAGAGGAAGCAAAAATTCATTTGTCATCCAATGATAGTTTTACTGCAGAATTAAATGGAGATGAATTGTCAATTACAAAACAAATATTTGAATCGCTGATACAGGCGCTGGTAGATAAAACAACCACCTGCTGCGGCAATGCATTAAAAGATGCCGGTTTGAAAACAACTGATATTGATGTGGTGGTAATGGTAGGAGGCAGTACCAGGGTGCCTTTGGTAAAAGAAACGATCAGTAAATTTTTTGGCAAGCCGGTGAATGATTCTGTAAATCCGGATGAAGTGGTGGCGCTTGGTGCAGCCATACAGGCGGATATTTTGGCAGGTAACAATAAGGATTTTTTGTTGCTGGATATCACACCGCTTTCGCTTGGTATTGAAACAATGGGTGGACTGATGGATGTGCTGATGCCGAGAAATTCAAAGATTCCTAACAAAGTGTCGAGGCAATATACCACACACAAAGATGGTCAAAGCGGAATGAAGATTGGGGTGTACCAGGGCGAAAGGGATATGGTGAAAGATAACCGCAGGCTGGCAGAATTTAATTTAACCGGCATACCGGGTATGCCTGCAGGATTGGCAAAAGTGGAAGTGAGTTTTCTTATCAATGCAGATGGTATTTTGGTGGTAAAAGCAAAAGAATTAAGAAGTGGGGTAGAGCAGAGTATTGAAGTAAAATCGCAGTTTAGATTAAGCGATGCAGAACTCGAAAAAATGCTGTTGGATTCTATCACACATGCCAAGGAAGATATTGCCACCAGGGCATTGGTAGAAGCAAGAACAGAAGGTGAGCAGTTATTAGAAACGACAGAAAAGTTCATACAAAAAAATGCAGCATTGCTTTCTCAGCAAGAGTTGATGGAAAGTGCTGCAGCCATTCAGGCTTTGCAATTATCCATTACAATGGATGACAAAGATTTGATACATACAAAGATTGAAACACTTAATGAAATTTCCCGGCCTTATGCAGAGCGTATCATGGACCAGGCTATTGCTGTGGCAATGAAGGGGAAGGCGGTCTGATACTGAATAAAAATAACAGCACACAACTAATAATAAACACAACTGCACTCAGCAGCATGGCTGTTTTTAGCTTTGCAGGTTCAAATAAAAAGCTGATATGATTTTCTCCTTTGACAATTGGTACACTCATAAAATTGATGCCGTATTGGTTCACTGCTTTTTTCTCCAAGCCATTAAAATAATACCAGTGAGGGTAAAAATTTTGCTGCAGCACCAGTTGGGAAGCAGCGTTGCTTACAACTGTCACATCAATTTTTTGCGGAGCGAAAGATTGAACTGTTATTGAAGTAACAGCAGTATCAGTAGCAAAAATATAAGGCTTGTTTAAATGATTTTCTTGTTTGGTAATCGAATCCTTATCAAAGTAAGCTATCATGTTTTTCAGCATGATCGGGTAGGGTACAAATTTGGCGGTGCCGATTTGTTTATTGTAAAGGCTCCAGTTGCCCACCAGCGCTTCTTCATCAGCACTTACTTTATCATTATTAATAAGCGGTATTAATTTGGGTGAAGGGATTCCTTTGGGTGATTGATTCAGCACCGACTGCACCTGTGCCACAGAAGCCTTGCCCACACCGGTAAAAGGGATATTCAGCAAACAGGCCAGCACCATATCTGCCACCACTATTTTTTTCAGCAGCTGCCAGTCCTGGAATTTCAAGCACCATTTAATTTCCCATAATAAAAACAGTTGAATGAATCCCTGTATCCACAACGTATCATAAAAGCTCAATGCATCTATCAACGATTTTAATTTAAATGAAATGCCCTGTTGGGCTGTAATGTTTTTTATGTTATAAATAAAACTGTCCTTATTGCTTACGGCTTTGTAGAGCCCCAAAATAATTGTACCAATAATTATGATTTCCAGTATGTAATAGATCCATTTTATTGCACCGGTAAAACTCTTTTTTGAATTGATGTATTTATCCAGTTCAAATGCGGCAACTAAAATAAAGCAGAGCAGGGTAAAGATCCGGAACTCCCCGTTCAGCCTTACATAGCCAATAACCGGGATAAATTTATAAGCCAGCGTTTTAAATATTCCTCCTGAAGAAAGCAGGGCAAAAAACAAGCCTGCCACCAGTAAAAATTTTTGCAGGCTCGTTTTTTTATTCAGCAGGCTCAGTATAAAAAATAACAGCAGTGTAAGGCTGAAATAGCAATTCCGTACTGAAGGATCATTATTAAAAAAATTGTAATTTTTTACAATGGCAAAAGGAAACAAAGCGCTGATCCAGCTTTGCAAATTGGTTGGATGTAGCAAAGAATCTGCAAGGCTTATCTTTTCACTTCTTACAAATTGTGGCAGCAGGTCAATGTATCCTGTTATCATCCCGGCACTCAATAATAAAAAAATAAAAAAAAGAACGCTGTGGCTTGCAGCAATATTTTTTATTCTTATACCAAATGATAAGGCAGCTTTATTTTCAAAAAAATAAAATAATAAATACCCTGCAAAAAAATACCCTGCACTGATGATAATGCCGGGGTGAGCAGAACTTATAAATATATAAAATAGCAAGGCAGCCCTCACCGTATTTTTAAAAGAAAATTTATCCAGTAATAATAAATAACTCCAAAAAAACCAGGGCAAAAATGCGGTGCCGCTGAGCCAGTTAAAATGCTGCAGGTGCCCTACATTGTAGCCGCAGCACATGAAAGCAAGTGCTGCAATTATCCGTACCGTTTTATTCAATTGCCAAATGCCGGTTATTTTGTAAAGGCCAATACCACCCAGTAAAATATAAAACAGCAGTTCAACCGTTAATGAATAAGCATTGTAACCAACAGTGGAGGCAATGAGCCAGGTAATGGGGCTCCAGTAACCACCGCTCATGTCTCCATATTGCGGTATGCCGAAATTGATGTAGGGGTTCCATAAAGGAAGATGACCGGCATGAATGCTTTCACTCATGAAAAACTTTGGTGGAAAGTATCCATTGAATGCATCGTTTTTTAAAAAAAATAAAAAAGAGGAGATAGGTAAAAACGCAATAATTAAAACAAGTGTGAAAAATAAAATGGTTTTTAGCGGATGCCTGTTAGAATTTGCGTAAAATTGCATGACTTAAAAATACAGTATTATTAAAAAATGGATAAAAGAACTTTTGATGATTTTGATGAGTTTGCCGAAAACTATCGTGACATTCACACAGCGAATATAAAGCTATCCGGGGCGGACAGTTATTATTTTGCTGAATCAAGAGTGCAGATGCTGCAGGCTTACGAAAAAAATGAATCATTAAAAGTATTGGATCTTGGTTGCGGCGATGGTGTTTCTGAAATATTTATACAGCAATATTTTTCCAACTGGCAGATAGAAGGCATAGATGTTTCAGCAAAAAGTATTGAAGTGGCCAATGAAAAAAAATTATCCAATTCAAGTTTTGCAATATACGACGGCACCAATATTCCTTTTGATAACGGCAGTTTTGATATTGTGTTTGTAGCAGGGGTGTTGCATCATGTAGAGTTTGGTTTGCACCAAGCCATCCTGAAAGAAATGATTAGGGTATTAAAGCCCGGCGGCCGGTTGCTGATGTATGAACACAATCCATTAAATCCATTGACCAAATATTTGGTCAACACCTGTGTATTTGATAAAGATGCAAGGTTGGTAAGGTCAAGTTATCTAACCCGGTTGTTGATAGAAAATGGTTTTCGTATCAGTGAAAAGATCTTCATTATCTTTTTTCCAAGAAAAGGGATTTTATCAAAACTTATTTTTCTTGAAAAATATTTACAATGGCTGCCACTCGGCGGTAAATATTTTATAAGGGCAGTTAAATAGCTTTATTATTTAATTGTATCATCCTGTTTACATATTTGCCAATCATATCAAATTCAATGTTGACAATATCTGAAACTTTCAGTTGTTTCATATTGGTATGCTGATAAGTGTAAGGTATAACGGCTACGGTAAAACTATTGTCTCCCACATTGAAGATTGTAAGACTGATGCCGTTTAATGCAACGGATCCTTTTTCTATTATCAGGCCGGCAAATTTTTTATCAATTTCAAAACTGTATTCCCAACTGCCATCTTTTTCCACCATAGTTTTACAGGTAGCTGTTGCATCTGTATGGCCTTGCACAATATGCCCGTCCAGCCGACCATTCATTTGCAGGCAGCGTTCTAAATTTACCACATCACCCATTTGCCAACTGTTTAAATTAGTCTTAGTCAGCGTTTCATCTATTGCTGTCAGCCGGTGCATATTGTCTTTAATTTCCTCCACCGTAAGACAAACCCCATTGTGTGATACACTCTGGTCAATGTTTAGCTCAGAAGAAATACCCGATTGAATCCAAAATGTTTTATTGCTGCCATTGGCAATTACTTCTTTTACAATCCCCGTTGTTTCTATTATGCCTGTAAACATTTGTCAAATATCAATTACACAATGTCAAATTCCAAATTGAAAGGAATTAATCAGAAAAAAAATCAAAATAAAATTGCATGTTATTTATAAATCCCCCTATCTTTGCGCCTCTAAAAACTACCAAAGGAGGTATATACAAATGTTAATTATTGATTCAAAAGACTGCGAAAACATCGACAAAGCGCTTAAAAAGTACAAAAAAAAGTTTGAAAAAAGCAAAGTTTTGTTACAATTAAGGGAAAGACAAGCTTTTATTAAGCCATCTATCAGACGTCGTACCCAGGTATTGAAAGCCGTGTACAAGCAGAATATCGCCAGCGGAAAAATAGATATTTAATACGAATTGTTTCATAATATTGTGAACTGATAGCTGTATATAGTATATTCGGCTATCAGTTTTTTTATGCCATTCAATTATCCTCCATCGGTTCAATCCTTTCTTGATTATCTTACCTTTCAGAAAAGATATTCCCAACATACCGTTGTTTCTTATAAAAACGATCTCAGCAATTTTTTTGTGTTTATTAATGGCCAATTTGGCGAATTGTCTTTGAGAGAGATCAGCCCATCATTTGTTCGCAGCTGGTTAGCTTATTTAAAAGGGGAGGGCATGGAATCTAAATCCATTAACCGTAAAATATCGGCACTAAAATCTTTTTTTAAATTTCACTTAAAAGCCGGAGAGCTGGAAATAAGCCCAATGACTGCAATCATTTCTCCAAAAAATAAAAAACGGCTGCCACAATATGTGGATGAAAAAGGAATCAATATTTTATTTCAGCACATCGAATTTCCTGATACCTGGCAAGGCAAAACAGAAAGATTGATTTTAGAATTGTTTTATCATACCGGTATCAGGCAGGCTGAACTGGTTGGCTTAAAAGAATCACAAATAGACAGGAGTAACTGCCAGATTAAAGTGTTGGGTAAAGGAAATAAAGAAAGGGTAATACCAGTGAATAATGAACTCATGAATCTGATTAAGGAGTACACTTCAGGCAAGAGGACAAATTTTGAAGTTTTTGATGATCAGTATGTTTTAGTGAATAAAAAGGGAGAAAAATTGTATCCTAAATATGTGTATAACATTGTAAGGCAGTACTTATCGAAGGTAACAACCATTGAAAAAAGAAGTCCACACGTAATGCGTCATACATTTGCCACTCATTTAATGAACAATGGCGCCGATATCAATGCGGTAAAGGAATTGCTTGGCCACAGCAGTCTTGCTGCTACGCAGATATACACTCACAACACAATTGATAAGCTAAAGGATATTTACAAAAAGACACACCCCAAAGCTTAATTTAAGGATGTGGACAATATTTTTTTGTTTTAACTGTTTTACTCAAAATATTTTTTTGGAATTACAACCCGATGTTGCTAACTTGAACTATAATTTCTTCATAAAACCTCTAAAATAATTATCAGCCTATGAGTTAATATGTTTACCCCAATTTTCTCACAATTGTTCACTATTTTAAAATTAGATTACTATGAACGTAAACATCCAGACTGTGCATTTTGACGCAGATTCTAAGTTAGTATCTTATGTAGAAAAAAAGCTCTCCAAACTCTTCCAAATTCACGACCGAATAACGAAGGTGGACGTGTACCTGAAGCTTGACAATGTAGTACACAACATTAAAGACAAGGTTGCTGAAATTAAAGTACACATACCCAAGTATGACTTTTTTGTAAAGCATTCGTCCAAATCATTTGAAGAGAGTTTTGATGTGGCATTAGATTCAGTAATTATGCAGATAAAACGAAAGAAAGAAAGACTTGCTGCTTAAAATATTATCCCCCGATTTTTCGGGGGATTTTTTTTGCTTTTCAAACGTTCTCCACATTTTTATTTTTTTGTGTAAAAAAATCTTTTTCAAAATTTTTGTATTAATCATTTTCACTTACCTTTGCCTTCCGAAAAAATAAGGGTATTGTTTGATGCCCTGAATTTTAAAAAGCTCTTTTAATAAATATGCCGAAGTAGCTCAGTTGGTAGAGCAACTGATTTGTAATCAGTAGGTCGCTGGTTCGACTCCAGTCTTCGGCTCTGAACCGTTGAAATAAATTGTAAAATATATTTCGCTTTCTTTTTGGGTAGATGGCCGAGTGGTTAAAGGCGACAGACTGTAAATCTGTTCACGCAAGTGTACGTAGGTTCGAACCCTACTCTGCCCACAGTACCGATAGTTGGTTAGTTAATTTACTAATCCGCTATTGGTAAGTTCTTTTAAGTTTTCAAGTGTCAGTCATTTGCAAATTGGCTAATTAAACAAGCGGAAGTAGCTCATTTGGTAGAGCGATAGCCTTCCAAGCTATAGGTGGCGAGTTCGAGCCTCGTCTTCCGCTCTTTTTT
>JANLQY010000010.1:0-7162 GCA_031368105.1 Chitinophagaceae bacterium | reverse complement strand
TTTGTGGTGGATGCTTCATTAAACTATACAAAACCTAAGTATGAAGTTGGCCTGGCAATAGAAAATCTTTTAAACACAAAATGGAATGAAGCACAGTTTGCAACAGAGAGCCGTTTAAAAGATGAACCGGAGCCTGTTACAGAATTGCACTTTACCCCTGGGATACCTTTTTTTGCAAGAATAAAATTTGCAGTATTTTTCTAAATGATTAATGAATATATAATTGGTAACCGCCACATTTCTATGTGGCGGTTTTTATTAAAATAAAATTAGAAATAACAATATTACTCCCACCCACTTGCCAGCACATCTGCAATGTGCATCGTCTTAATAGAAAGCCCTTTGTTTTGTATGTATCCATCCAGGTGCATCAAACAACTTATGTCTGTTGAAATAATATAATCAGCATTGGTAGCTTTTGCATTAGTAACTTTTTGATCGGCCATTGCCACTGAGATGGCATCAAATTTTACAGCGAAGGTGCCGCCAAAGCCACAGCAGGTTTCCACATCATTCATCTCTGTCAACTGCAATCCTTTTACATTGCTGAGCAATTTCCTGGGAGCCTCTTTTATTTTACATTCTCTTAAAGCAGCACAGCTGTCATGATAAGTTGCAGTAGCATTCAGCACCGCTCCATAATTTTCTATTTTGATAACATCGGTGAGGAACTCAGTAAATTCAAAAATACGGTTGCTTAAATCCTTTACCTGGTTGTGTTGCGACGAATTTTCAAACAGCCTGGCATAATAGTTTTTTACAAAACCAACACAGCTTGCACTGGGACAAACGATATAATCGACCCCATCAAAGTCTTTAATAAACTTGCTGCATACTTCTCTTGCTTCATCCCAAAAGCCAGCATTAAAAGCTGGTTGTCCGCAACAGGTTTGGTTAGTATTGTACACAACTTCACAAGTAGCTTTCTCCAGCACTTTCACCATGTTAAAGGCTGTTTGCGGATACAACTGGTCAATAAAACAAGGTATAAATATTTGTACTCTCATCCCCTATCCCCTAAAGGGGTACTTTACTTTCAATGGTGAAAGTGATTTTAAATTAAAATAGTTAGCTCTTAAATTTATGATGAGTCTTACGTTATTATACTCCTTTTTAAAAACCCTTTATGAGAAAGGGGCAATCATCTTCAAAGCAGTAATTGCAGCTTCCTCCCCTTTATGTCCATGCTTTCCTCCCAATCTTTCATCTGCCTGCTGTTGGTTATCTACCGTGAGTACCCCAAAAATAGTGGGCACAGGAAGTATCAAATTCAATTGCACCACGCCATCTGTAACTGCCCTGCACACATAATCGAAGTGAGGAGTATCTCCTTTTATTACACAGCCCAAAGCTATAAAAGCATGAGGTTTATCCTCTTTGTATTTGTGTGCTTCCCAAAATCTTTTAATGGCGAAAGCAATTTCAAATGCACCGGGTACTATAACTGTTTTGAAAGGTATTTTATTTTCATCCAGCACTTTTTTACAGCCAGCTTCCAGTTTATCCAGCGTAGCTGCATTCCATTCAGTTCGTACAATAACTACACAGGCACCCGTTGGTAACTGGATGCCTGTGTAGTTTAACAGATTATCAGAATTGACTGACATAAATATTTTTCAATTTTACAAAGCGTTGCTTATTTAATTTATCACTCCTAACCTGGCTAAGTATTTATCTACATCATTAGCATGGCCATTCTTTGGATACTCTTCTTTAATACGCTTATAAAAAGCAATGGCTTCAGTTGTTTTACCAGTTGATTCTGCAAACAAGCCTGCTTTAAATATTGCTTCCGGTGTCATAAATTCATCTTTCGGATTTACAGCAATCGCTTTTTGATAGTAATCAAAAGCATTGTCATTATTTTTCAATTCAGCATAAGCATCGCCTAACATACTGTAGGCTGCAGCCTGTATTTGAGTGGCAGGAGTACTGAAATCTTTTAAATGTTTGATGGCATTATTAAAATCACCGCTATGCAGGTAGCAGGCGCCGGCAATATAATGTGCCCTGTTGCCAGCAGCAGTACCACCATAATTAGAAGCAATTTTTAATACCCCGGCAGCAACACCATTGCCGCCATTCAACACCAGGTTTACAGAGTCTTTATTAAAACCACCTTGTGCCATTTTATCAAACACCTGTTCAGCAGGAAAAATTAAGTCAGTAGCTTTTGCTTCGTTGGGTGCTTTTACAAAAGTTTTGTAAGCAAACCAGCCGCCCGCTAAAAGGATCACTGCACTGCCAACATAGATAATTGGCTTGCTGAATTTTGCCCAAAAATCCTGGGCTTTTACTACTACATCATTTGTCTCTACAGCTTCCACTGTTACTTGCTTCTCTGCCATTTTTTAATTTCATCCACCAGCTCTTTTCAACAACAAGCAGTTGGATATTTTTTTAATTATTAAAATTTGATTCTAGACTTTCTAAACACTAAACTCCTACACCAATCAATCCATGATAAAAGGATAATCCACCTGTGTGTACACATCTTTCAGCAATTCATCATCAGCCGGCCAGGGGCTTTCTTCCGCAAATTTCACACAGTCTTCCACCTGTTGTTTTATCCTCTCATTTATCACTTCTACATCAGCTTCCGTCACTTTATATTCATCCTGCAATACTTTCAGTACATAATCAATCGGATCCCTTTGTTTGTATTCCTCCACTTCATCTTTGGTACGGTATTTCTGAGGGTCACTCATGCTGTGGCCTTTATAGCGGTAAGTTTTTATTTCCAGCAAAGTGGGGCCTTCACCAATCCTAGCCCTGGTGGCTGCTCTCAGCACTGCATCATGCACCGCTTCCGGGCTCATGCCATCTACGCTGTCTCCGGGCATATCGTAAGCATCTGCCAATTTATAAATGTCCATTACATTACTGGTACGGGCTACCGAAGTACCCATCGCATAATTATTATTCTCACATATAAATATCACTGGTAATTTCCAGGTCATTGCCATATTGAAAGTTTCATGCAGCATTCCCTGCCTTGCAGCACCATCACCAAAAAAACAAAGCGCCACATTTTTAGTGCCTTTATATTTTTCAGCAAATGCCAAACCTGCACCGGTACCAATCTGTGCACCCACAATACCATGACCGCCAAAAAAGCCAACATCTACACCAAACAAGTGCATGCTGCCACCTTTTCCTTTACTGCAGCCGGTAGCTTTACCATAAAGTTCAGCCATGCTTGCATTAGGTGTTACTCCTTTAGCCACCGCAAGTGCATGGCACCTGTAAGCAGTAATAAATTTATCTTCCGGATTAGTAGCAGTCATACAGCCGGCCGCCACTGCCTCTTGCCCAATATAAAGATGGCAGAAGCCCCTGATTTTTTGCATTCCATACAATTGACCAACTTTTTCTTCAAAGCGGCGCAATAAAAGCATTAATTCGTACCAGTATAAATAAGTCTCTTTAGTAAACTTTGTTGCCAATGGATTATGATTTTAGGCGGCAAAGATAAGGGAGAAAATGTGAAATTTAACTATACTGAAATAAGCTGGAAAAACAGTAAAATTAAATTGATTTGGGCTGTTATCAAATCAACTTCTTTTGGCTTTGTGTCCTGCTTCATATTGCAACCTTATAATTGGCAAGAATATATCATTTCGGATAAACAAATATTGCTAGGAAAACCTACTATAAAAGGAACCAGGATCTCAGTAAAACTTGTTTTGGAATTGTTCTCAACCAGCTGGAATGAAAAGTAAATTCTATATGCTCATCCTTCCGTTTCGCCAGAATCGCTTAGAGTTTTTTTAAAAGTTCCGAACACTTGTGGACGAAGTCCTGTGCCTATTTAGTTATGAGTTATAATACTCAAGCTCCTTTTTACCTGCACTCCCCTCATTTTTCACTCATCACCCATCATTCATAACGTTGAATTTTCCCCGTATCTTGCCTTAATAAAATTTGATTGTTTACAACGGTTAACGTCCATATTATTTTGCCATGTCACTTTATTACAAAGATTATTTACAGTTAGATAAAATACTGGATGCCCAACATCCACAAACCTTTAAAGAAGGCCAGCAGCATGCACATGAAGAGATGCTGTTCATCGTTATTCACCAATCGTACGAACTGTGGTTTAAGCAAATAAAATTTGAAGTGGCTTCGGTACTGGAAATAATGAACAAAGAAGTGGTGAATGATAATACTTCTGAATTATCGAGCATTGTACACAGGCTGAAAAGAGTGGGCATTATTTTAAAAACACTGGTGAGCCAGATCGATGTGCTGGAAACCATGTCGCCCATGGATTTTCTTGGTTTCCGGGATGCTGTCCGTCCGGCATCGGGTTTTCAAAGCTGGCAGTTTAAGGAAATAGAAGCGGTATTAGGATTGAAATACGATCACCGCCACGGCCAGCATTTTTATACTTCTCATTTAAAAAAAGAAGAGCTGGATATTATTAAAGAGGCAGAAAAATGTCCCTCTTTATTAGAGGCCGTAAACGGCTGGCTGGAGCGGATGCCTTTTATCAATGATGAATCGTACTGGAAAAATTATGAGCCTGCTTCCGGCAATGCAGCGGCACCAAAATTTTGGAATGAGTATGAATTTTTATTTCTCAACAGCCTGCCGGAATACGACACTTCTATCCAACAATTTTTTAACCAGGTATTTAATAATACGCCCATTGATGACGACCGGCAACTGAGTGCCACCGCCTGCAGGGCTGCTTTGTTTATCATCCTTCACAGGGAATATCCTTTGCTGGAATTGCCTTTTCAATTATTGGATACCTTACTTGAAATTGACAACCAGTTAGGTAACTGGCGCTACCGCCATGTGAACATGGTAAAGCGTATGATTGGTTCCAGGAGCGGCACCGGGGGCAGCAGCGGAATGGATTATTTAAAAGCCGCCATGGAAAAACATTATATTTTCCGGGAGATTGCACAGCTCAACAGTTTTTTAATTGACAAAAGAAAAATACCTGCACTGCCGGCAGAACTGGAAGAAAAACTGCGGTACAAAACTTAAAATTGTTTCTTATCTTTTAGGTAAAATAAACTTCCTTTTTTATGACTGAGATAAACCGCATCGTAAAATTATTTACCGATCTGCAGCATGGCGATTGCTGGATCGGCTGCAATTTTAAAGAAGCCCTGCATGCTGTGGATGCTTCATTGGCGGCAAAAAATATTGCTGCTGATACCAACAGCATCTGGCAATTGGTGTTTCATATTATTTACTGGCGCACCAGTGTTGTCAACCGTTTAAATGGAAATCTTAACCCACCGCCTTTCCCGGATTTCAGGTTGCCGGATGAGTTGAATGAACAAAACTGGAAACAAACGCTGCTTGATTTTGAAACCAGCTATCACCAGTTACGCAACACTATCCAGCATTTTAAAGAAGAAAATTTACACCAGCCTTCTCCCAAACCAGAGCAGACATTTTATCAATTGATGATTGGCTGTTTGCAGCATGATGCTTATCATTTGGGGCAGCTTGTTTTGGTGAAAAAAGTTTGTAATCATTAAATCAATTCTTTCAGTCTTGCAACCACCAGGTCAATTTCATCCCTGGTATTGTGTTTGCAAAAACTAAACCTTACTGCAATTTGATTAGGGTTATTGTTGATGGCACGGATTACATGAGAGCCTGCATCAGCGCCACTTGTACAGGCACTGCCGCCACTGGCACAAATATTATTGATGTCTAAATTAAACAACAGCATCTCCGATTTTTCACTTTTTGGAAAGCTTACATTTAAAACGGTGTATAAACTTTCTCCCAACACATCTCCGTTAAAAGCCACGCCGGGTATATGTTTCTTCAGTTCATCATGCATGTAATATTTTAGTGTGCCTACATAAGCGCTGTCTGTTTCATAAGCAGCAGTGGCCATTTCCAGCGCTTTGGCAAAGCCAACAATACCATACAAATTTTCGGTTCCTGCCCTCATATTTCTTTCCTGCCCGCCACCATGTACAAATGGAGTGATGCGTACATTTTCATTGATGTATAACAACCCTACCCCTTTTGGCCCATGAAATTTATGAGCAGCCCCGGTGATAAAATGAACCGGTGTGTTTCTTAAATCAAAAGGATAATGGCCTACCGTCTGAACAGTATCGCTATGAAAAATGGCATTATATAATTTGCACAATTCACCCACTGCATTGATGTCTAATAAATTTCCAATTTCATTATTGGCATGCATCAATGTCACCAAAGATTTTTGTTCGGTAGATGCTAAAAGTTTTTCCAAATCATCTAAATCAACATGACTGTTGGGCAGCAGTTTTACATAACTCAATTTTGCCACGCCTGATTTAGCAAGGTGTTCAACTGTATGTAAAGTTGCATGGTGCTCAATGGAAGAAGAAATAATATGCCGGCAGCCCAAATCTTTTACAGCCGCCATGATAGCGGTATTGCTGCTCTCTGTGCCGCCACTGGTAAAAAATATTTCTGCAGGATGGGCATTTAATATTTTGGCTGCCGATTTTCTTGCCTGCTCAATTGCCATCCTGGTTTCCCTTCCGTAAGAATAAATGGAAGAAGGGTTGCCAAACTTTTCTGTTAAGTAAGGCATCATCGTTTCCAGTACTGTTGTATCCAGCGCTGTTGTAGCAGCATTGTCAAAATAAATTCTCATACCCCTGTCCCCTAAAGGGAAATTATTAATTGGTTATAAAAAAATAGAAACCCCTCCAAAATTTAATGGATTAAATCCCCCTTTAGGGGATAGGGGTTACATCACTTCACTAATATCTTTCATAAGCCTCTTCGCAATATTATCAGCCGTAGTTTCAAAATTACTTTCTGCATAAATGCGGATGATCGGTTCTGTGTTGCTGGTTCTTAAATGTACCCAGTCGGTATCAAATTCAATCTTCAATCCATCTTCACTGTTGATGGGCTGGTTCTTGTATTTGATTTTTATTTTTTCAAATACTTTTTTTACATCAATGTTTTGCTCCAGCGTAATTTTATTTTTGCTGATAAAATAATCAGGATAGGTATTCCTTAATTGCTTGATGCTTTTTTTACTTTGTGCCAAATGAGTTAAAAACAAAGCAATGCCAATCAATGCATCTCTCCCGTAATGCAGGTCTGGTACAATGATTCCGCCATTTCCTTCTCCGCCGATGACTGCATTCAC
This sequence comes from Chitinophagaceae bacterium, assembly GCA_031368105.1. Classification (GTDB taxonomy): domain Bacteria; phylum Bacteroidota; class Bacteroidia; order Chitinophagales; family Chitinophagaceae; genus Ferruginibacter. The sequence continues at coordinate 30 of JANLQY010000010.1, read as the reverse complement.
TGCTTTCATTTTATTTACCACATTCACCTC